>JAJRAL010000114.1 GCA_028679935.1 Methanomassiliicoccales archaeon
CACCCTGCCGTAGGCGGAGAAGCCCAGATGCGTGTCCGAGACGTGAGCGATCCTCAAGTGTCCACCATGCCCGACCCTCGAAGGCCTTGTGCTCTAAAAGCCCTTTTCCAGAGGCGTTCCGAAAGTGCATTCAGTGCTTTTCCTCTTCCTTGTCGCTCTCGGTGAAAGAGGCGGACAGGGCTTTCTGCATCTTATTGTGTGTCGAGCGGAAGAAGTCCAGGAGCAGGTAGCCGAACACAACGCCGACCAGCACGAAGACGATCACATATGCGGTCCCGGCCGCCTCAAGCAGTGAGAGGAAAGGCAGCATCGTGAGAAGGACGAACGCGACCACGAAGAGGGTGATGAGCTTCACGAAGAACTTGTAGGCGTAGGTCGAGCTGAGGTTCTGGTATCCCTTCGTTTCGATCAAGCTGGACGCGAGAATACGGATGACCGCTCTTATCCTCCCCACCAGGCTTACGACCACCGGGATGACCAGGGCGGTAGTGATGACCACGGCGAGCACCGCTGGAACGACACCGAGCATCAGCGCGAAGCCAGCAAGCAAGTTCGCCAGTCCGTCGAACACCAGCCCGAACGTCTCGATTAGTATTACGATCACGATGTCGATGATGATCCAGAAGAACTGGCGCTGGAGGGCCTTGCGTTTCTCCGCGGAGGTGCTGAGCTTTTTGCGCACGTCCGCCCTCAGCCCCTCGATCGTCTTCATCGTGTTGTAGATCGGCTTCGGAATGTTCTTGGCGATCCAGTCGAAGATGCCGGGGCCGCGCTTGACGCTCACCGGCAAGACTATCATGGTGACCAGGGCGGCGCCTATGATCGACGCGTAGAAGGCGTCGCTGAGCACGCCGGCGGTGTTGCCTTGCTGCGCGATGATGAACGAGAATTCGCCCATTGCCACCATGCTCGTCGACGCGAGGAACGCGTTCCTGATCGGGAGGTTGGCGACGTAGCAGCCTAGGGAGACCGCCGCCCACTTGCCGACGATGAAGACGAGCGCGATGATGAGGACCGGGATGATGTTCGCCATCACCAGGAGCGGCTGGATGAGCATGCCTATGGACACGAAGAAGATGGCCAGGAACATCTCCTTGATCGGGGTGATCTTGACCGTGATGGCGGCGTGCGCCCTAGCGTGACCGATGATCACTCCCATCGTGAAGGCGCCGATCGACACCGAGAGCTTGATCAGGTTGGCGAAGAGCGCCATGGTGAACGCCAGGCCGAGAGCCACGAGCAGCAGCGTCTCGGATGAGAACCCCTTCTCGACCCGGTCGATCATCCTCGGGACGATCGCCAATCCTAGGATGAGCGATAATCCCAAGAAGGCCATGATGAGGCCCAATGCGTAGATCGTGTTCGAGAATCCGGGCACCTGACCCGACAGGAGCGGGGACGTGAGGGTGAGCAGTATGACCGCCGCCAGGTCCTCGACGATGAGCACGCCGATCATCGATTCGACGTAGTCCTCGTTGATCCTTCCGAGCTCCTTCAGGACGCTGAGGATGACGGCCGTCGACGAGATCGACATTATCGCGCCAAGGAAGACCGACGGAACGAAGTCGAGGCCGACGACTCTGCCGAGCGTGTAGCCGACCCCGATCATCGCCAGGACCTCGATGCCACCGGCGAGGATGGCGAAGGAGCCGATCTTGCGGAGCCGGGTCAGGTTGAACTCGAGCCCGATGGTGAACATCATCAGGATGATGCCGAGGTCGGCCAGGGCGTTGATCGTGTCCATGTTGAACTGGAGCACCGATCCGAGGCCGTTCGGGCCGAGGATCATGCCCGCCGCCAGGTATCCTATGACCGCCGGAAAGCGCGCCTTGGTGAAGAGCACCGACGAGACGCCGGCGATCAACATTATGAGAGCGATCTCGATGAGCAGCTGGGTGCTGAAGTCCAAAGGCTCTACCAGTCGGTTTATCGTGATGCCTCTAGAAGAACTTCTTGTCTAGAGGTGCCCCTTTCGATTCCTTCCCAGCGGGTTGCGCCTCCGCCTCTTGCCGCACGTAGTCCTCGTAGAGGTGGATCTTCACCGGGACGGCGAACGGGGTGAAGGGCGACGCGATCAGCGCCTCGCCTGGCATGAGCATCTGAATCTCGTTGTCGAGCATCGAGATGTCCTGCTTCGCCGAATTACGTAGAATGTCCCGATCCCGCTTGTCCGCCAGTCCGAGGATGAAGAGCGTGTTGAACTGGCTAAGGACCTCCTCGTTGATGAGCTTCGGCTGCTGCGAGACCGCGCACAGCCCGACCTTGAACTTCCTTCCCTCCCTGGCGATCTGAGGGAAGATACCGTCCTTCGCCTCGGTCCCGACCTTTTTGTCCGAGAGAACTCTCTGAGCCTCCTCGATCGCTATCAGCAAGGGCGGCAGCGCGTCGAAGCGTTCCTTGTCCGAGTAGATCGATTTGTTGCGTTCGAATATCGCCCTCGCCAGAACGGTCGAGACGAGGAGCTCCTCCTGCTCGAACATGTTGCTCGTGTCGATCAGGACGACCTTCCCGGCGTGCAGGCTGGAGATCACCTGGTTGGTGATGCTGAACCTTTGGTCCGTCGTCACCAGCTCGAAACGGAAGATGCTCTCCAGGCGTCGTTTGATGACGTTGATGGT
Organism: Methanomassiliicoccales archaeon; assembly: GCA_028679935.1. Next base: position 2,619 of record JAJRAL010000114.1, read on the forward strand.
GCCCTCGTGGAACCGTTCGTTAAGGTCCTTGTGGATCGTTGTTGTGTCCTTGGCGTTGAGGTCGGTGAGCCATGTGGCACCGTAGCGGTAGCGTGCGGCCTCGAGGCACTCGAGCTGCGCCCCGGAGAACTCATACAGGTTCGCCAGGTCGTCGATGTCTATCTCCGCAGAGGATATCTTCAGTGGGTTGTGCGGGCCGTCGAGCTTGCGCGACGAGAACACCTCGAGCGCGTCCTTGCACGGAGAGTGCTTCAGCCCCCTCTTGCTGGTCTCGCCGCCGTCATAATACTCGCCGTGAGGGTCGAGCACCAGGAAGCCGTAGCGCCGGAGGCGCATGCACGACAGCGCGAGATTCTTCATCAGGTTGCTCTTGCCCATGCCGGTTGTGGCGAAGATGCCGACGTGGTATGGCATCGCCCTGCCCGAGAAGCCGACCGGGAAGTCGAGCACCCTATCCCCCGACCTCAGCTTGCCGACCTCTATGTCGCCGAGGTAGGAGCGGAGGAAGGCGTAGTCCTTCATTGAGGTCCTGCGGACAATCGAGAAGTGCATCGGGATCGACTTTGCCTTCCTGAACTGGTCGCCGGTGATGCAACCGAGGGGCGTGCTCACCCCGATCTTGTATAGCCGATCCTTGAGCGCGGCCACCTCGACCTTCTGCTCGGACGCATCGCGGAGCAGCATGCCACCGGCCTCGCGCTGCATCCAGTCGGTAGTCTCGGAGTCGGCCCCGTGTTCGATGTCCATGGTCCGAACCAGGTAGCAGTCGTCGGACTCGGAGCCTGCTTCCTCGACGACCAGCATCTCCCCGACCTGGAGCGGTTCGACGCAGGGCGTCCTGAACCTTATCTCCATGACCTTGTTGCCGAAAACGCGACCGATGTGAGGCATCCCCGCCACCCTCTCGCCCGCAATCGGCTTCGCGCTAATAAACGATTCTGGAAGGTACGCGAATTAGAGAATGGTCCGGGGGGGGGGAACCAAGGTTTATCTTCCTGATGCTCGCCCACCATCGCCGATGACGAGCTTGGCCACGAGGCTCAAAGGACTGACCCTGATAGTGATCCTGATCGTCCTGGCCCTCGCTCTGATCACTGGTGTGGCGAACCGCGAGGAGAACGAGCTGGGCGGCGCCGCGGTCGGGCAAGTCGGCGGCGGTGAGGCGGTCCACGCGTCGCTGGGAATCGCGGCCTTCTTTCTCGTCCTCGGTCACATAGCGCTCAACCACCGTTCGGCGGTCCTCCACACGAAACGCATCTTCGCAACGGACACGAAGGGCGCTGGTTCGGTCCCGAGGCTGCGCGGACTGATATCGCTCCTCCTTCTGGTCTCGCTTGCCCTGA
>JAJRAL010000109.1 GCA_028679935.1 Methanomassiliicoccales archaeon
CGACGAGGAGATGATCGAGGCCATCAAGGCGCACAACGGCGAGCACACTGGCGTCGCGGTCGACACGAGGCTGAAGAAGGGGCTCGTCGCCGCCGATGCCGCCTCTGGGCTGATCATCGCTTCCGCACTCGTCATGCCGAGCAAGAAGCTGGCGGATGTCAAGCCAGAGTCCCTGTTCAAGAAGTTCGGCGCGAAGGACTTCGCCAAGGGAGCGAGTCGGCCACGCATCTCGATGTGCGAGTCGCTCGGGCTGCAATTGAACGAGTTCCTGGCCCTTGCGCTGGAAGGGATGCGGAGCGTCGCTCCCGAACTCGGCCTGTGAACTCACCACGTCGACATCGAAGGATACCTGCGACCCGTATCTGAGGGGCATCGCGGCGCTAGCTCGATCAGATCCGACGTCGAATAGCTCGGCGGTCTCTGACAGACCAGTGCGGTCTGGACCGACATGCGACTTCTGCGGTGGAACGACAAGAATCTTGTACCTTTCCTAGCAAACGCTTTTATAGTACCGCTAAGGTAGGCGAAAAACGGTGTCTGAGGTCGGTGGCTCGAATTTCCTCCTAAGCAACTGTTTTGAATCCCCACCACACCGGCCTTAGACACCAACTCCCCCTCAGATCCGCGAACCGTTCTCGCAGCAAGTATTATCCAGAAACTTGTCCATGGCAGCGTGGATGGCCATCGAAGAGGATGTCCTGCGCCGGGTCTCACCGACTGCGGGACAGAGATCGAAGGTTGACGAGGCCACGAACGACCTGCTCCAGAGGGTGAAAGAGGAAGCCCACAAGACCGGCCTGGCCCTCAAAGTCACGATCCAGGGATCGGTCGCCAAGGGCACCTACACGTATCCTCCTGACATCGACATATTCATCCTCTTCCCAGAACCAACCTCGCGCAAGGACCTCGAAAGGCTGGGGCTGAAGATCGGCAAGGGCGTGCTGAGGGGAGAGGAGAGGTACGCGGAGCATCCGTACATGCACGGCGTCTTCAAGGGCTTCGAAGCGGACATCGTGCCTTGCTTCGCCATATCCAGTCCCGCTGGCCTCAAATCAGCGGTCGACCGGACGCCGTTCCACACCGAGTACGTGCTCTCCAAGCTGACCGAGGCCCAAAGGGCGGAGGTCAGGCTCCTGAAGCAGTTCATGAGAGGGATAGGGGTCTACGGTGCCGAGGCCAAGGTCCAGGGTTTCTCCGGCTATCTTGTCGAGCTCCTCGTCCTCCGCTACGGCGACTTCCGCTCCGTCCTGGGGGCCGTCAGGGGCTGGAGGAAGGGGCAGGTCGCTTCGTTCGAGAGAGGATCGAAGTTCGACTCTCCCCTTGTCTTCCACGACCCGGTGGACCCCACCCGCAACGTCGCTTCGGCGGTGAGCATCGACTCGATGTCATTGTTCATCCATGCGGCCAACAGCTATCTCGGCAGGCCTTCGATCAGGTTCTTCTTCCCACGCGAACGGAAGACGTGGCCCATCGCGCGGATCAGATCCGAGCTGCGCAGGAGGGGGACGAAGCTGCTGACCGTTGCCCTGCCCAGACCGGACCTCATCGACGACGACCTGCATCCTCAGCTGAGAAAGACCTTGAATGGGCTGCGGGCCGTCCTGGAGCAGGGCGACCTTCCGGTATGCTGCAGCTCGTACCACGTCGAAGGAAAGAAGGTGGTCCTGGTCTTCGAGCTCGCTTTCGAGAAGCTGCCCGCCTCGTACCTCCACCAAGGTCCGCCGGCATGGATGGGGACGGCATCCGACTTCCTGGGCAAGTGGTCCGGGAAGGCGATATCCGGACCGTATCTGGAGCAGGGTCGCTGGGTGGCCGTCGTCCGCCGCAGATACATCACGGCGGCAGATCTCGTCAAGAAAGAGGCGAGAAGGGCGGCGCTGGGCTCGAGCTTCAAAACGCTGAAAGGGATGAAGGTGCTCGACACCGAAGGCAGTCTCAGGAGCGAGTACCGCGAGGCACTGACGGCCCACCTGGACAAGACACTGCCCTGGCAGCGGTAGAATCACGCGCTAACGATGAATGAACCCTCTACCGTATTGCTATTGCCGGCCGCATCGACCGCCTTCACCGTATAGCTGTAGGTGGCAGCCGTCGGGACCGAATTCGCCTGGAAAGTGTACGATCCGGGGACGATGGAGGTGTCCATGTTCACGTAACCCGAGGTCATGCCTTGATTGATTGATACCTGGACCGAGCTGAGCTGCCCGTTGTCCACAACCTTCACTACGACGCGAATGTTGTCTCCAACGGTGATCGTGGGCGATTGCGGGTACGTCGTCCAGTTGCCGGAACCGTGTTGGAAGTAGACCTGGTTGGTGCTGAATTGCGGCGGATAGTGGTCCGAGAATGGCGGGTTCAGGAGGACTATCCATATCATTAGGCCCATGAAGAACAGCATCACGGCGTTGCCCGCGATGGTGGTGTTCTTGACACCTTCAATGTTGACCCTGAACAACGGAAGGAGCTTCTTGAGAAGGACCGCGCCGATGAGAAGGATGAGGGCGCCGATGATCGCCGAGACACCCGTCAGGGCGTAGGCCACGACGCCGAGCGTTAGGCCGAGCACCACCGCGACGATAAGGACCTTCGTGCCCTTGATGTCGGTCTTCAGGAAGGACTTCTCGTCGAAATCTGGAGGCTTCCATTCGTACTTCTCCGCCTCCACTTCCTCCTTCCTTCTCTTCTTGGCCATGCTGTCCCGTTAAACGGCTGCGGGATATAAGCCTTTTTCACGCCGCGCTATCACCAGACGTTCCTCGGCCTGCGAAGGCTCACTGCAACGGAAGGGATGAAGCGGCAACCAGTCAAGTCGACTGCAGCGGATCTGCGAGAGTACTTTCGTTCCACTCTCTAACAGGTTTATAAATCCGCTATGGATAGGTAAGACAGGTGCGTCGATGACAGAGCAGAAGCTCGAGGAATTGCCCGGAGTAGGTCCCGCTACCGCAGAGAAGCTGCACGAGGCGGGCTACGCC
>JAJRAL010000210.1 GCA_028679935.1 Methanomassiliicoccales archaeon
ATATTCCTGTCCGATGAGCTGGCAACCGAGGACTGGACCAGGGACCACATCTGCATGATGCACGCACTCCTTCTCCATGACACGGACACCAAGGCCACGGTCGGCGAGTACCGCGGCACCGAGGCGGTTGTCGAGGAAGGGGGAGAGTACGTCTTCTATCCCTGTCCCTCAGGGTCAATCGCCGAGGAGATGGACAGCCTGCACGAATGGGTCAGGACGGGCGGGCCCGCCTATGACCCAATAGTCACAGCGTCGATCTTCTTCCACGAGTTCGAGAGCATCCATCCGTTCCAGGACGGGAATGGGAGGCTCGGAAGGAGTCTATTCCACATGTACCTCATCAGCCACGGACTCAAGAAATCCAACCTCTGCAAGATCGACTATGAGCTGCTGAAGAATCATAGCCTGTACTACGAAATCCTCGCCTACACCGACGAGACTCAAGACTACACGCCGCTCATCGAACTCTTCTCCATCGCGGTGTTAAGCGCCTATGAGAACGCCATCCAATCTCTCTCCGGGAAGAACTTGTTGAGTTCGTCTTTGGACGAGAATTCAAAGCGGCTGATCATCAAGGCGAAGCAAAAGCGCGACTGGTTCAACCTGAAGGAGGCGATGACCTGGGTCGACGCCCTCGGAGAGCAGCCCGTTCGGGACAGGTTGAAACAACTTGTGACCCTCGGGGTTCTCGAGACCAGGGGCAGGACGAAGGGGCTCAAGTTTAGATTCAAGGTCCCGTTCTCGGACACGATCGAGACGCTCAGATCTCTGGACAGCTTCGCTTCGACCAAGTAGGAGGGAACGAAGAGAGATGCTGGAATTCTGGTAGCTCGCCGCCCATTAGGCCGGCCAGACGCCATTCTGCGGGTGGGGGCAGGTTAGACTGACCCCGGTCGACTCAGCAAACATCATAACCACAGGTTGTCCCGGATAGTTCATGCCCTTCATCTCGAAGGCGATGGCGTCCGAGCTCAGGGCGGTCAGGCGGATGCCCTAAGAATCCGGGAAAAGGTCTATCCGAAGGTTGGTGCTCTTACTCCACTGGTGAGCGGGTGCCGGTGAAGAAGGAGGAGAAGGGTGACATCGTCGCGAAAAGGCTTGTGATGACCGACCTGATCGACTACCAGGATGGCGCGGTGGTGTCGCGCACCCTCGTCGACAAGAGGACCGGGACGGTCACCCTGTTCGCGTTTGATGGTGGGCAGGGGCTGAGCGAGCACAGTGCGCCCTTCGACGCACTCATCCACGTGCTCGATGGCAGGGTTGAGATCAAGATCGACGGAGTCCCGCAGGAGCTCGGAGTCGGCGAGATGATCATCCTGCCGGCGGAGCATCCGCACGCGGTCCGAGCGCTCTCTCCGTTCAAGATGATACTCACGATGGTTCGCTCCGAGCCCAAGGCGGTCCAGATACAGCCGCTCTGATGCATTGCGCATCGGCTGAGCAATGATGAGTGAGATGAAGGCGCCGTCGAGCGGGATCGAACCGCTGACCTTGTGATGACCGCTCCCCGGAAAGCCAGGGAATAACAGTCACACGCTCTACCGACTGAGCTACGACGGCGTCGGGCGTCTAGAACGAACGCCGTCTATTAATGATTTTCCTTGAGCGGAGCCGGCGCGTCCAGATTCTCTCGGATCGACCTCATCTTCTGGTCCATGCCGTCGAGGATGTACCGCAGGTCGTTGAAGAACAGCTTCGCCTTCTCGGTCGTGACCGCTCCCTTCGGCGACGGGGCGATCAGCCCCTCGTGCTCGAGGATGCGTAGCGAGTAACGGACCTTGTGCTGCTCGATGTTGGTAAGCTGCGACAGGCTGATGATACCGATCGGCTCGTGCTCCTTGATGACCTTGAGCATCGTGACGTGGCGCTCGAGGAGCTCGATCTCGCTTTCCAGTTTGCTTGTAAGAATGCTGCTACCCTTCAACCGATCACCCCGGGTCCGACCTAGCTACATGATATCATTTCACTTTTAAATGCGTTGCCCCGGCGTTTGCGGAGCACTGGACGGTCCGGCCGACTGCCCCGCTCAGGCCTTCTTGATGTCGCACACCCAGTTGTCGTAGAAGGCCTCGCGCTCGTTCTCTAGCGCCTCGACCTTCCTTCCCCTGTCTCTCGCCCAGTCGGCGATGAGCTTCGCCTCCCTCTCCGTCCCGGTCGTGATGAGCGTGTTCTCGGTGAGCGCGAGCAACTCCTCGACCAGGAGCTTCCAGATGATCTGATTGTGAGGATGGACCTCGCCGGCCATCAGCATCAGGCCGAAGTGCGTCGGCCTCAGGAGCTTGCTGGCCTTCAGGCCGTCGATGCAGACCGTGTCCTCCGGCGACAGTCTTCCAGCGCGCATGCCCAGGGATAGGAGCGCCGGGTCGTTGTCATACGCCATGGGGAGCATGCCGATCGAGCGCAGCGCCGCCGAGCCCGCGCCAGAGCCGCAGCATGCGTCGAGGCAAGCTTCGCCCTCGATCTGCCCCCACCTCTCCTTGACGAGGTCCGCCACGCTCTTCATCCTAGCCGGGTTGAAGTCCTCGACCGCCGGCTGCACCGTGGCCAGGAGCCCGAGCGAGTAGTACTCCCTGACCGCCCCCTCCCACTCCGACCTCTCGTCCTGGAGCACGTCGCCCTCGAGCGATTCGACCTTGTCGATCACCGCCTCGGTCGGCTTGCGCAGGATGAACGAGCCGGCGATCCAGCCGGTAGCGGTCTTCAGGGCGACGGCAAGCGGCCACTCGTCCTCTGAGATCAGCATCCTCGCTTCCTCAGCCTTCGTCGAGATCAGCCTCGCCGTGTAGCTGTTGTCGGCGAGCCGCTCGTAGTTGGGCTCGATGAACTTCACGTCGTCGAGGTCGAGGATCACCGCTGCTCGCATGTTCGTCGCGGGGGGAAGCCCTCGGCGCGATAAATATGTTCAGTGGCATGGCGGGACCGATCCGGAAAGAAGATTCGCGCGCGAAACACCCATGGGCAAGGATTTAGAAACCTCGTCAGGCATGGCGAGGGCTTGATGGACGTCATAGCCGTCGATAAGCTGGTCAAGCGCTATGGCGAGAAGCTGGCGCTCGACGGCGTCTCATTGACGGTGAAGGAAGGCACCTTCTTCGGTTGCTTTGGGCCGAACGGCGCGGGCAAGAGCACGCTGCTGCGCATCCTCACCGGCCAGATCCAGCCCTCTTCTGGCGAGGCCAAGGTGCTCGGCCTTGATTGCCGCACCCAGGGAATCGAGATCAAGAGGCTGGTCGGCATCGTGCCCGAGGTCGAGAGCCCTCCGTCCTACTTGACTTCCTCCGAGTTCCTCTGGTTCGCAGGGAGGCTGAGAGGGGTCGAGGACCTGGATAAGAAGGTCGACCGGTGGCTCGACTTCTTCGAGCTACAGGAGGCGAGAGGCACGCTCTGCCGCGACCTCTCCAAGGGGATGAGGCAGAAGGTCATGCTCGCATCGGCGTTCATCCACGAGCCCAAGCTCCTCTTTCTCGACGAGCCGCTCATCAACCTCGACCCGATCTACCAGAGGAAGATGCGCGAGTACCTGCTGGCACTCAGGTCCGAGGGTCGCACGATCTTCCTCAACTCCCACATCCTAGAGATCTCGCAGCGCCTCTGCCAGGAGGTCGTCATCCTGCACCGCGGCAAGATCGTCGCACGGGAGACGATGGACGAGATGAAGGCGCGGGGCGAGGACCTGGAGGCGCTCTTCATGCGCCTGGTGGGGGGCCCGGATGCTAGACCTGCTTAGGCTGATGATGAAGGAGGAGTTCCGCCTCCACGTCTCCTACTCCTCGTCCAGGGTCTTCTATTCCCTGCCCCTCTACGTCGGCCTGATCGCGTTCTTCATGGCCGCTTCGCTGCCGGCGATGGAGGGCAGCATGAGCGTGACCGAGCTCCTCCTCTTCGTGAATGGAGGCGTCTTCGTCTACGGGCTGAGCGTCGGCGCCTTCGGGTTCCTGGGCCAAGCATTGGTCGAGCGCAGAGCGGGGCGGGCGAACTTCATCGTGGCGATGCCTTTTCTATTGCCGTTCACGTTCCGCCGCGCGTTCGGCGCCCTCTACGCCCGGGACATAATCTTCTATCTCATCCTGATCATCGTGCCAGGCGTCCTCGGAGTACTGGCAGCGAGCGTCTTCATCCCCTACCACCTCACCTCGATCGCCCTCGCCGCGCTCGCCGTGACGCTCTCCTTCCTGCTCGGCATATCCTTCTCGTTCCTCGTCTCGGTGGTCTACGTCCGCTCCCGCGCAGCGTTCATCGTGATCATGGCCGCCTTCGTCGCGGTCCTCCTCGGCTACGGCATCTTCCACCTGTATCCGCTCGACGCGGTGCTTCCTTCGCTAGGATTCCAGGATTCCGTGCCGCCGATCGGGCACGACTGGAACGCGGCTTGGTCCTACCTGGCCGAGAGCGTCGGCCTCGTCGTCCTGATGTCCGTCGCGGCGGTCGCCCTGGTCTCGCCCGAGCCTCTGACAGCCAGCCCGAAGGTGAGCGAGCGCTACCCCGACTACGACCGCAGGATGGGCTTCTTCAAGAACTACCGCTCGTTGCTGGCGAAGGACTTCCTTGACATGTCGCGCAGCGGTGCGGTGAGCAAGATGCTCCTCGCCTACGTCGCTCCGCTCGTCTTCCTCGGCTTCACGACCTGGTACGTCAACCACGGCCTTCAAATTCCCATCGGCTTCAACACCGTCTTCTTCGCCGCGATGGTCGGCTCGTTCGGCGTGATGTTCTACTCCTGGCTGACGAACCTGGACACCTTCGACTACTACGAGACGCTCCCCGTCAGCGTGCCGAAGATGATCCGGACGAAGCTCATCTCGTTCTTCATTCTGACCACGATCGTCTCGACGGCGTTCGTGCTGCTGATCGCCTTCGCCAACGGCGAGACGAGGCTGCTCTGGGTCGCACTACCGGTACTCTACATAACCTCGGCGTACACGGTCATCGCGACCGCGTACCTGACAGGGCTGAGCCCGAACTCGGTGCTATTCAGCCCGAGCATCATGTCGCGCTTCGCCGCCGTCTCGATCCTGCCTGACGTCTGCATCACGATACTCTCGTTCAGCCTGGACCGGGCACCGCTGTACGCCGCGCTGGGAATAGGCATCGTGTGCTTCGCGCTCCTCATGTCGACGCTCTTCTTCTACCGCGGCCTGGACAGGAAGTGGGCCTCGGCGGGATTCGCCTAGTATCCTTTTAGTAAACGCGAGCCGATGCTACCTGGATGGACCACGGACACATCCTGCGGCGCCTCGTGCACATGTGCACGCCGCTCTTCCTCGTCTACTACTGGCTGCCTGAGCCCCTCTGGCCCGGGGGGCTGACGAAGGAGCAGGGTCTGGTCATCCTCCTCGTCATCGTCCTGGCGCTCGAGGTCATCAGGCTCCGCCGTCAGTGGGAGATCATCGGCATCCGCGATTACGAATACGGCCGGATGTCGGCCGCCGCCTGGGCCGCCATCGCGATGGTCTTCACCTTCCTCTTCTTCCCATTCCAGCTCGCCGCCCCGGTCCTGATCGGCATGGCCTTCGTCGACCCGCTGATAGGCGAGCTTCGGTATCACAAATCGAAACTCTATCCATTGCTTCCGATAATCGTCTACTTCGGCCTGGTGCTCGGAACGTTATCTCTTCTGATAGCGTTCGATGCCCGCGCGATCGTGGCGACAATCCTAGCAACAGCCGCTGCGATTTACCTCGAAAAGATGCGGTGGCGGTACTTGGACGACGACTTCCTGATGATCGTGCCGCCACTATTGATAATCGCCGCGGTCTACTGGCTCACTTCTTGGCCTTTCTGATCGCGTTGCCCCAGGGGGCCCGGTAGATGTCGCGCTTCACCTTCGTCTGGATGGACTGAACCGGTCCATCGTGGCACTTTTCCGCCGCTTCCAGCGTCTTGTGCCGCTTCCCGCAGACCCAGCATTGGTGGACAACAGGCATTTCGGGGGAAAAAGGAGAAACGATGCTTTTAACCTTGCGATGTCAACGCCGTTCAGTCGCTCGGTGTTTCATTTTTGCTGCACAATCGTTACGACTATCGCAGCGATTCCTGCCACGCCTCGAACGGTTTTATAGTGCCTCAATCCTATTAAGTGCATTACATGAACAGGATTAAGGTCATCAACGAGCCCTCTGAGCTTGTTCCGATGCTTCGGGCCGTTGATACCAAAGTGAAGAGGGAGGTCCTCAAGGAGGTGACGCTTGAATGGCGCACCTCGAAGGAGATCGAGGACAAGTACGGGAAAGAGGGGGCTGACGCACTCCAGTTCTTCGAGAAGATGAAGCTCGTCGAGACGAAGTGGCAATCGACCGGCGGCAACTATCCTGAGAAAGCGTACCACACGTACTACAACTCGTTCCACATCAACGCCTCCTGGCCCGTCTACGAGATCTCCGATGTCCTCTCGGCGGCGATGATGCCGGAGAAGGAGTTCGCCTCGCTGGAGAGGAAGATACTGACCCTCGTCGGGACGGAGGGCAAGTTCTCCGGGGACGTGGCGGAGAAGTTGGGAATCACCGCGACGATGCTGAAGTCGCTCGTCAAACGGTCGTTGAAGCTCGATTTCCGCGGCCACCGGATCGAGCGGTTGAAGGAATGAGGTTTTTGGGATGCGAGATGTGCTTGTGCTCAGGCTCGGCCATCGTCCGGCGAGGGACAAGCGCATCACGACGCACGTCGCGCTGACATCGAGGGCCTTCGGCGCCAAGGGCATCTACGTCTCGACGAAGGACGCCGAGCTGGAGGAGAGCGTGCGGGACGTCGTCGACCGATTCGGCGGCGACTTCGAGATCACCACTGGAGTGAAGTGGCTCCCGCTGCTCCGAGGATTCAAGGGGGTCAGGGTCCATCTGACGATGTACGGGGTGCACATCGACGACGCCCTGCCGAAGATACTCGAGCTCTCGGACGAGCCGATGCTTATCGTGGTCGGCGCGGAGAAGGTGCCGCCAGAAGTGTACCAGGTGGCGGACTTCAATGTCGCCGTGGGCAATCAGCCGCACTCCGAGGTCGCTGCGTTGGCAGTGTTCCTCGACAGGCTGACGAAAGGCGAAGGACTGCGCAAGGACTTCGAGGGCAAGCTGAAGGTATTGCCGACCGAGAGGGGGAAGAGGGTTGCCGAGAGCGATCCCCAATGAGGAGGAGTGCATCCGGATCCTCCGGGAGGAGGGGTGCAAGAGGAGCATCATCGAGCACGTCTGCACCGTCCACTCGATTGCGATGGAGATGGCGCGGCGGAGCGGCGCCGACCTCGAACTGGTGAGCGCGGGAGCGCTGCTGCACGATGTCGGCCGATCGAAAACGCAGGGCCTCTTCCACGTTGTCGAAGGGGTCAAGATCGCGAAGAAGAGGAGGCTCCCCGACTCGCTGGTTAACGTGATACAGCGACACGTCGCCGCCGGCTTCACGCCGGAGGAGGCGAAGGAGCTCGGCCTGCCGGACGGCGACTACATGCCGAAGACGCTTGAGGAGAAGATCGTCTGCCATGCGGACAACCTCGTCAAGGGACCGGACGGAGTCCAGACGATCGAGGAAGCCTCGGGCGAAGTGCTGCGCAAGGGGTACGAGGTGACCGTGCAGAGGATGAGGGTCATGCACCGCGAGCTCTCGGAGGCGTGCGGCGTCGACATCGACAAGCTTGTCGCCCAGGTCCGTTCGGAGCCGGTCATGGGACCGTGCGCCGCTTATGCTGGCCGGCGAGATATTCGTCCTTGAGCTTCTGATAGACGCGTGCATTGATCAGCGCCCTCTCACCCGCCGTCTGATCGTTCGAACGCACTATCCGGCCAGGAACACCGACGACGACGGAACGAGGCGGTACCGTCATCTTCGACGTCACGACCGCGTTCGCGCCGATGATGCATTCCTCTCCGACGTCCGCCCCGTCGAGGATCGAGGAGTTCATGCCGATGATGCACCGGTCGCCGATGATGGCGCCGTTGATGACAGCGCCGTGGCCGATGCTGCAGTCTTTGCCGATCACGGTCGGCCTTCCGGGACCGACGTGCAGTACCGCAGTGTCCTGAACGTTCGTGCCCTCCCCGACGACGATCCTTTCCTGGTCGCCTCTGAGAACCGCGTACGGCCAGATGGAGACGCCGTCCTCTAGCTTCACATCACCGATGATGATCGCGGTAGGGTCGACGTAGATCGCCATGGACGGAGGGACGATGGCAAGTGCGTTCTTACTTCTTCGCCGCCGGCGCAGCGGCGCCCTTTCGGGTGGTGACGCGCTTCGGGAAGTACTTCAGGAGGATGATGTCGCCAATCGACTGGATCCAGCGGAACGGGACGTTGACCGCCTTGGAGTCCTCGACCAGCAGCGGGTTCGTCTCTCCGACGAACAGGCCGTCGATGCGCTTGTTCTCGAGGTCTATCACCAGGTTGTTCACGTTGCCCAGAAAGACGCCGGTCGGCGTGTACACTTGCAGCCCTATGAGCTCAGAAGCTTCCTCCATCATCGGCCATCACCAGCCAGGAAA
>JAJRAL010000064.1 GCA_028679935.1 Methanomassiliicoccales archaeon
CTGACACCCTGCGGGATGCTCACTACGCCGCTGCTGAAGGGGGGCCCCTGATGCCGGAGGAGACGCACGCCGTCGTAGCGGCGAAGCTGAAGGAGATCGGGCCGTCGGTCGCGGTCAACCTCGAGCTGAAGGTGGACAGCTACTTCGATGTGGTGAGGGGACTGGTGGACGATTTCGGGGCGAGGAACGGCCTCGCCTGCGTATACATCACCTCTTCCGTGCCCGCCTCGACCCTCATGGGAGCCTTGACCGCGCTCGAGGTGGACACCAGCAGCATCTACTTCGTCGATTGCATCTCGCACAAGCTGATGGGCAAGATAGAGACGGCGGAGCATGTGGTGCATCTTGAGAGCCCGTCGATGCTGGAGAACATACTCCTGAAGGTCGAGTACTTCTCTCGGCTCATACCGGGAAAGAAGCTCCTGGTGGTCATCGATTCCGCCAACTCCCTCGCGACCAACAACGATATGAAGATGCTTTCCGAGTTCCTGACCATCCTTCTTAACCAGCTGAAGATGAAGGAGGCGTATCCGGTGCTCCTCTCGCTGCCGGATTCGCTCAGGCCAGAGGCGAAGGAGATGCTCAACCTGGTGTGCGACTACACCCTGACAGTGTGACGAAAAGTCGACTTCGTCGTTTGGCGATGGATTTGATTCTGACACAGCAATGTATATAAAAACCATAAGACAAATGCCTCAGACACTGTAGGGCAACCTACATGGAGGACTAAACAATGAAGAAGATGTGGAAGACTAGGAGGAAGACGGAGGCAGTGTCCCCGGTCATCGCGACGATCCTAATGGTCGCAATCACCGTGGTCCTTGCGGCCGTCCTCTACGTAATGGTCATGGGGTTCAACACAGGTGGCAACACCCCGACCATCGGGTTGACAAAGGACCCTGGCAGTGCCGCCAACTCATACAGGGTCTCGATTTTGACGGTCTCATCGACGACCATCAAGTCCACTGACCTGACGATTATCGTGACACCGTCGGGAACCACACAGAGTGCCTGGCATGTGACCGGAACGACCCTGGGAGCAGGTGACTACTTCTACGTGAACAGCACAGTCGCTGGCACGACTTACTCCGTTGTGCTAAAGTACAACCCAACCAACAACCAGGCCGGCTCGATATCCATAACAGCCAGCTAGGCAAGCCCGCAAACGCTCTAGGGGGCTCAGCCCCCAATAATATCTATTTCATTCAGGCATTTTCAAAGGATGTAAAAGCGGCCGGCAGTATGATGATGTTCGTCTCCGCGTAGGCGGAATCGTCATCTTGGCATAGAGCTCCATTTTTCGTACTCCGTGACTACAGGGATGAGAGAAGCGTACCACAGCGAATGAGGATGAATGGATCACAACAAGATCGGAGATGGTCTCGTCAAGAACGACGAGGGGTGGGTACCAAGGATTATATGAACTGAGGCCAATGCGACCGCCCAGACTCAAGTCTGGTGTCATCATGATAAGAAGGGCATGGGCAATCAAGAGAGCGGAGGCCGTGTCTCCTGTCATCGCCACCATTCTCATGGTTGCGATTACAGTGGTACTCGCCGCCGTCTTGTACGTGGCTGTCATCGGGATGGGGGGAACTAGCGCGACACCCACCGCAGCGTTTGTCAAGGAGAAGGCAACCGTTGGGGGGTATGACATATACTACATTCGACTCGTGTCCATTTCCTCGAGTACCGTCAAGCAAGAATCCGTGACCACAATCATGACGCCTGAGGACCATATCGAGGGAGGGGTCGTCCACGATACCTCCCCAAATGGATACCTTGGTGCAGGGGACTATCTTGTTGTCGGGAATCTGACGGCTGGCACGACATACACGATAGTCTTCCGCTATGACCCGACCATGAGCACGATGGCCACATTCGTCTTCACAGCATCATGAGTGCTCGTCAAGGGCGCCCTAGGATCAGCGGCGACATGTGGAAACATGTCGCGAGGAGTAGACCCAGATCGTCGAATGGTACCAAAGGGGTGGCGGTATGTCATCGAGGGCGATAGTCCATCTCAATCGCGAGCGGGTAGTATCGATTCTCGGGCACGGCCGTCTTTCGACGGCTGAGATTGAGCGGGAGTTGGGAGCAGACTACGCGGACTGTCCTGATGAGATCGCACGTCAGCTCGCGAGGATGCGAAGAGAGGGCCTGATCAAGGGCGAGGTGTCCAAGGAGAAGGGCGGCTGGGTCTGGTGGATCGACGAAGGCTGAGGCCTCACTTCGTCGTGATCTCTCCAACTGGCGCTGAGTCGGCCATCCTCTTCTTCTTGACATGGATCGTCGAAGGTCGGTACGCGACGACGGTCGTGTTCGCCGCATGGTCCGACCACCTCTGCCGTGGATCGCCTTCCGCCGCCAGACCGGCGAAAACGTCGATCGGCAGGAAAGCATACCAGAACAGCTTCGGAACGGACCGGATCGCCGCCTGGTAGAACCTCCCCTTGTCGCCGAGGGAAACGACGCGGAGGCGGAGCAGCTTCTTTCCTATCGTCTGCCCGAACCAGCCCTCGAGGACAGCGGAGTAGGCGAAGAGACCGATGCCGCTGAAGACGCCCGCGAGGAGAGCCGCCTCCATCGAGCTAACCGCGCCCAGGGCCAGAGAGATTGGCACGGCGACGATCGCTCCGTCTATCAGTCCCGCCGCGACCCTCTTCAGCCAGTGCCTTCGAAAGTCTCCGCTCTGCTCCAACAGCTCGTAGCCTATCGGCATCCCATCCACCCAGGCGCATATTGTCCGCGTGGCATAAGGATTTTCTTACGAGTTGGGCCCATTTCATTTCGCAGAGCATGGCCCCAAAAGCCAAGTCGCGGTTTGGGCGTGTGAAATCAGGAAGGTGGGAATATTGCGCAGGAATGCCCTGGCTATCTTCGCGGTGACGGTTCTGGCAATCATGATCCTCTTCCCATCGCTTGGATCGGCGGACCAGTCGACGTCACCGTTTCTTGGATGCACCCCGTCCAGAACTACTCAAGGGTCGAGTTCTACAGAGTCTACAGCTCCTATACCGGTGTCCACATCGTGGACCGGAACACCACTACTTACACGGAGCATCTGAACGGAACCTGGAGCGGCGTGACCTATCGGGTCGCCGCCGTGAACGCGAACGACGAAGAGCTCTATGGCGGCCCGGCATACCTCTCCGGGCCGATGTGCGAAGGGTCCTCCTGTCCCGTCTGTCCGTTCACGATTCTGGCGATCGTCGTCCTCGCCATCGTGCTCGTCGCGGTCGTGGTGCTTGTCCGGCGAAGGCATGATTGAAGTTTGTCAGAATGATTTGATCTGGTGCCACTCAGCTCGCCCGTCTGTCATCACCCGATCAGAGCTGGGTTTGTCATCATCGTGGCGAGGCTAGAAGGAGCCCTCCCTCGGATAAACCTAGCGCGGAGACGATTTTAAGAAGAGTTGAACGCTTCTGGGCAACGTGAATGGCAAGGACGCGAAGCGCCGCGGCGTCAGCCTCAGGACGATCTACCTCATTACGTACGTCGCGGTCATCATTCTAGCGGCCGCCATCCTGCTCCCGACATACTGGTATCTCTGGGCCATCGTGCTCGCGATATGCCTCCTACGGATCGCGGCCTATCTCGTGCCCAGGAAGGCCTACCGCTGCTCGAAGTGCGGAACGGTGTTCGCGCCCCGAACGGCATCGAACCTCCGGCCGAACGTGACAGACGTCTATGAGGATTCAAGCAAGCTCAAGTGCCCGAAGTGCGGCAGCACCGACGTGGCCCTGGTGAAGAAGGGGAGCGGGAAGTGAGCGAGAAGCGCCCCCTCGACGACCTGCATGCGAAGGACAAGTCGGTCCTCGCCTGGAAGCAGCCTCGCAAGTCCACGAAGAAGAAGGTACTATTCATCTGCGTCGCGAACTCAGTCAGATCGCAGATGGCCGAAGGTTGGCTGAGGCATTTGTACGGAGACAGATACGAGGCGTACAGTGCTGGGTCGCGACAGTGCACGCTGGACCCCCTAGCGGTACAGGTCATGAAGGAGGCTGGAGTGGACATCTCGTGCCAGCGGTCGAAGGTCATAGAGGAGATGCTGGACGACTACTATGACGTCATAGTCACTTGCTGCGACAGCGCGAGAGAGCAGTGCCCCATCTATCCAGGTGCGACGGAGATCGAGCACCAGTCGTTCCCCGCCCCTTCGGACGGCGGTGGGACGCAGGATGAGATCGTCGAGCGCTACCGTGAGGTGCGCGACATGATACGAGCCTACGTGGAGCGCAGGTTCGGGGAGGGGCGATGATACCGGTCTTCGTCTACGACAAAGGGGAATGTGATCCGAAGAAGTGCACCGCGAAGAAGATGCTCCGCTTCAAGCTGGCCCAGCAGCTCTCGTCGGTCAGGAGCATCCCCAAGGGGAGTGTCATCCTCGACCCGACGGCGGAGAAGGCGCTGTCGATCGAGGACGCTCCCAAGGCGAGGGGCTACGGCCTGGTGGTCATGGACCTCTCCTGGAACAAGATCGAGGGCTTCCCGGCCGTCCGGGAGGACGCGCACCGCCGCGCCCTTCCCTACCTATTGGCGGCGAACCCGGTAAACTGGGGCAAGCCGCTGAGGCTGACGAGCTCGGAGGCGGTGGCGGCGGCGCTCTACATCATGGGGGAGAAGGAGCAGGCGAGGTTCGTGATGAGCAAGTTCTCCTGGGGCGAGCAGTTCCTGCTTCTGAACGCCGAGCCCCTCGAGAGATA
>JAJRAL010000071.1 GCA_028679935.1 Methanomassiliicoccales archaeon
ATGAGCAGCCCGATCTCCGATAGCCGGTCGTAGATCTCGCGGTGGCTCTTGACCAGTTTCTCGAGGGTGATCTCGCCCTCGCGCACCAAGGAGTACGCCTTCTCCAGCTCGCCCTTCGCCAGGAATCGGTCCGTTTCCTCCGCTAGGCGCTCGACCTGCAGTACCTCGACCCCGTTCTTGCGCGCGCCGGCGATCTGCCTGGTGAGCGTCATGTTGTGCCGTGACAGATCGTCCTTGAGGATTGAGCGCGAGTAGCTCGCGACCTCGTTCGCCGCCTGAAGTGCCTCGACCATCCTGCCCTCTATCCTCAGGTCGTCGGCCTTCCTCAGCTTCTCGCTCAGCGTGATGCTCCCACCGCCGAGGTCGGTGGCGATGGAGAGGAGGCGCTTCGCCTCGTCGATGCGCTGGTCGAGGACCGCCGTCTGCTCCCTGCGGATCGTTCCGACGGTGAGGCTGCCGAGCTCGTACGCCTTCTCGTACTGGCCAGCCTTCAGCGCCTCGTCCGCCTGACGCATCCTCTCGCCCAGCGAAGCTGCGGTGGCGAGCGACGGTTCCGCCACCACCAACGCCTTCGCCTCGTCGACCTTGGCGACGGACATCGCCGATATCTTCTCGTCGACCGCCGACAGGCAGTCGTCGATCTCCTTCCTCAATCCGTCGTAGCGCATCTCATGCGTCTTCGCGACCACATCTTCGAGCAACGAGCTTTCTTTCGTGATGTCGGCGCCCATCCTGAGCGCCGCCGTGACCTTCATCTCCGCCTTCATGATGTCGCCGCCAAGGCGTGACTGGATGGCGGAATGCGCCTCCTTCTGCGCCTGCCTCAGCTTGCCGACCGCGTTGGTGAAATCGCGTCTCATGACCAGGCGCTTCGACTGCTCCGCAAGGGCCTTTGGCACCGAAACGTCAGCGTCGATCGCCTCCGCCTGGGCGAACAGCGACCTGACCTCTGCGAGCTCCGCCTCCACCTGCTTGTACCCCTCGAGTTGGACCTCGAGCAGCGTCTCCGCATCCATCACCGTCCTGGAGGCGCCGGCGAAATCACCCTTGGCCATGGTCTGCCTCGCGGCGTCGAGTTTCGCCATGACCGCGCTCACGTCGGCCCTCACCTTCTGCGCAAGAAGCAGTCTGGAACGCAACTTGGAGACCATTAGTACGAGCTGTTCCCGCTCAAGCGAGGATATGCTCTCTCCGGCGAGGCGGCTCGACTCGAGAGCCTCGACCGACCTCCCCGAACGCACCAGATCCTTGCCCCGCGCGATCTCGTCTGAAATCGATCCGAGGTCGACCTCCATCGCCGCGAGCGACCCCGTCCTTGCCTTGAGTGCATCGAAGGTCGATCCGAGGTTCCTCGTCAGGGCGGAGCTCGCTTCCGTCTCGGCCATCGAGAGCGCCGCGAACGCACCCTCGGCGTCCTTCGATGCCAGCAACGCCTCCGCCTTCTTCAGCAGCTCGACCGCCTTCGAGTCCGCCGTCCCTAGATTCTTCGACCGTTCCGCCGTCTCGCGGACGGACTCCGCCCTTGTGGCGAACTGCCCTTTGAGCGCGTTCGTCAGCAGGTCGACGCAGTCGTTGAGCCCCTTGACGGAATCCTCGTACTTCCCCGCCTCGAGGCTCTCCCTCGCTTCCGAGAGCATGTGTCTCTGGCCCTCGACGTTCACGCCGCTCTTCTCTGCCACCAGGGCGAGCGTCTGCGCCGTGCCGAACAATTCTCCTATGCTCTTGTTGACGAATCCCTCCGATTCGCTCCAGAGCGCCTTCGCCCTATCGTAGGCTTCCCTGTGACTGCCCTCGGCGAGCAGGGAACGCGCCTTCGCCGCGCCGGCCCCGACGCCGACGGGTGGCTTTTTGTCGGAGACCAGGGAGACGAGCTGCTCCGCCGAGGCGATGATCGACTCTACCTTCTCAGTCCTCGCCGTGGACGACGCCTCGCTGCTCTTCGTCGCGAACGAGAGCGCTTCCTTGTAGTCTCTCTGGGAGAACGAGTGACGCCCTTCCTCTAGGAGCTTCTCCGCCTCTGCGGTCGATGCCTCGTACTCCTTCGAAGCGACGATGTCCTTCTCGGCCTTGGCAAGAAGGTCCTCTGCCTCTCTGCGGTTCCGGGAGGCCTCCTTGGTCTTCTGCTCTAGCTGCTTCGCCAGCTGCAGTTGCTTGAGATAGTCGCCCGACACCCTGCTCCTCCCGCGTTGATGTGACTCTGGATACTGGAACCCTGACTATGCTCTAATTTCCAGATAAGCCTTTTGTCCTGGCTGCCAGGACGCAGCGACGGTCAGCGCTTGGCTATCTCGACGAAGGCGACGCGCTCTAGCACGAGGTCCGCGGCGCGGTCCTCGCCGATCGTCTCGAGCTCGCGCCTGGTGATCCCGAAGTTCGCCGCTTTCTCTGGGGTGCAATCGAGGACCGAATCGTCCCTCTCCAGTGAGGCGAGTCGGAGCACCTCGTCCGTCGGCGAATCGAACAGCACGATGGCGAATCGTTCCGAGCCTTTCTTTGGCGCCATCTTCTCCTGCGCCTTGGAGATCTGCCGCTCGCCGGAGGCGAAGAGCATCGTCTCCATGGCAATGTCCTTGCAGGAGTTGGAGGAGTTGGCGAACGAGCGGTTGGCGTGCTCCACGGCGCTCAATAGGTGCTCCCGGCCGCAGACCACATCCGCGTCCATCACCAGGACCTCACCGCGGCCGAGCCCCTTCAGCCTATGCAGGAGCCCCCTCGCCTCGATCGGGCCGCCCCGCGCCCCGATCACGCTGACATCGGACATGCTGGCCGTTCGAAGGGGCGGATTCGTATTTAGCCTTTCGGCGGGAAGCGGCCTTCCCCCCATCCGCGAAAGGTTTATTGGCGTCCAGCGTGGTTGGGCGGCCATACCTAGGTGAGGAGATGGACGGCCGCTCGGTGAAGGTCATCGCCCCGGCGACGATCGCCAACGTAGGACCAGGGTTCGACGTGTTCGGATTGGCCCTGCAGGAGCCAGCCGACGTGCTCGAGGTAAGCATCTCGAGCGAGCCAGGGGTAAGGGTCGTCGCCGTCTTCGGAAAGGGGGCCGACCGCATCCCCGCCGACGGCAAGCGGAACACCGCCGCCGTCGCAGCGAAGGAGGTGCTGCGTCTCGCTAGGTCCGATTTCGGTCTGGATATCAAGATCGTCAAGGGCATCAGGCCGTGCAGCGGCATGGGTTCATCCGGAGCGTCGGCGGCCGGGGCTGCTTTCGCGGCGGACCTGCTCGTCGGCTCGGCCCTCGGTCCGAACCAACTCGTCGCCTGCGCCGCGAAGGGCGAGGAGGCGTCCTCGGGGAGCATGCACGCCGACAACGTCGCGCCGTGCCTGCTCGGCGGCTTCACCATCATCCGCTCGTACTCACCGCTGGACGTGGTGAGGATATCGCCCCCCGAAAAGCTTGGCATCGTTGCGGTGCTTCCCGACGTGATCGTCTCCACCAAGGATGCGAGGGGAGCGCTGCCGGCCCAGGTCGACCTGAGGAAGATGGTCTTCCAGGTCGGCCACGCCGCATCGTTGGCCGCTGGCATGTCGCTCGGGGACGTCGATCTTATCGGCAGGAGCGTGGCAGATGCGGTCGCCGAGCCAGCCAGGATGAGGCTAGTTCCACATCTGGAAAAGGCGGAGAGGGCGGCCCGCGAGGCGGGTGCGGTCGCGGCCTTCCTCGGAGGTTCGGGGCCTTGCGTCTGCGCGCTCTTCGACAAGAGC
This sequence comes from Methanomassiliicoccales archaeon, assembly GCA_028679935.1. The sequence continues at coordinate 3,706 of JAJRAL010000071.1, forward strand.
TCGATGGACGGTCGCAACATCGCCGAGGCGATTAAGGACGCGTACGAGACGGAGGGCATCGCCTCGGAGGCTTGGGTGACATCCTGGGGCGTCGGTTGTAGGAGGAGCGAGAGATGAGCTTCGTGGTCAGGTGCTTGGAGTGCGGGCGCGAGACGAGAGAACCGTACGCCGACAGCTGTCCTTCCTGTGGCGGCGGATTGAACGTCCAGATGGACCTCGAGCCCCTCAAGAAGCTCAGCCTCGGCACGCTGCGAAGGAGGCCGATCGGGGTCTGGCGTTATGCAGAGTTCCTGCCCGTCGACTCCAAGAAGGCAGTTTCGCTGAAGGAGGGCGGGACTCCGCTCTACGATTGCCGTTCGCTCGCGAAGGAGGTAGGGGTGCGCCGGCTGCACGTCAAGCACGAAGGGATGAACCCGACCGGCTCGTTCAAGGACCGCGGCATGACGGTGGGGGTCTCCAGGGCGGTAGAGCTCCGGTGCAAGGTCGTAGGGTGCGCGTCGACCGGCAACACCTCCGCCTCGCTCGCTGCGTATGCCGCGAAGGCGGAACTTAAATGCGTTGTGCTCCTGCCATCGGGAAAGGTCGCGCTGGGGAAGCTGGCGCAGGCGCTGTTCTACGGAGCGAGGGTGATCATGGTCGACGGCAACTTCGACGACGCCCTGATGATCGTCAGGCAGCTTGCGAAGGACGGCGACCTCTACATCCTGAACTCCATCAATCCGTTCCGACCGGAGGGTCAGAAGACGATCGGCTTCGAGATCGCCGACCAGCTGGGCGCGGAGCTGCCAGACAAGATCGTGGTTCCGGTTGGGAACGCGGCGAACATCTGGGCGATCTACAAAGGGCTCAAGGAGTGGCAGGAGCTCGGCTGGATTGACGAGATGCCTCAACTGATAGGCGTGCAGGCCGAGGGCTCCAATCCGATCGCGAGGGCATTCCGGGAGCATCGCAACGACTTTGACCCGGTAGCGGAGCCGGAAACGATCGCCACGGCCATCCGAATCGGGAACCCTGCGAGCGGGAAGAAGGCGCTCAGGGCGATCTACGAGACCGATGGCTACGTGACGGACGTCAGCGACAAGGAGATACTGGACGCCCAGGTTCTGCTCGGCAGGAAGGAAGGCATCGGGGTCGAGCCAGCCAGCGCCGCGGCGATTGCCGGAGTAGTCAAGCTGCGTCGCGAGGGGATTGTGGGAGCGAACGATTCGCTCGCATGCGTCTGCACCGGCAACGTGCTCAAGGATCCAGACACGGTCATCAAGCACTCCGCCCCGATTATCAAGGCGAAGGCCGACGTGAAGGAGATAAGGAAGCTGATCCTCGAAAAGGACAGAAGCCCGTGATTGAGTCTATGTCCCCCTTACGCATCGTAGGGATTCTCAATCGGCACCGCTTGTTGGTCCGTCGATAGGAGGAGCTTGAATAGGTCCTCCGCCTGGAAGCTCAACTTCTGGTACTCCCTCTCGGAAAGGAATCGCGAGTGAGAGAGCTTGTTCCTGATCGGCTCGAGCTCCCTCAGCTTGGAGATGACCATCGCCTGTTTCACCTTGTCCAGGTGTCCGACGATCTTCATCCTGTTCCTGCCCTTCTCGATGAGCATCGCCAGGTCAGAGAAGTCTAGATAGTCGAGCCAGTCCTGCGATGACTCGACCAGGAGGCTATCCCTCTCATACCTCATTCTCTCCAGGCACTTGTCGTAGATGTCCTTCGGAATGGCGTTGCTCAACGGTACCGCTTGGTCGCAGTAGATCAGCCGCTCGGCGATCAGTCGGCGTATCACGATCTCGAGCGTGACCAGCAGTTTGTACCCGTCGATGTTCCAGCCCACATCGCCCTGCTTCCTCACGAGCTTGACCGCCTCGCTGCCGTACGGGTCGCTCTCGATGGCGATATCGGCCCCCTTCCACCCCGCCGATCTACCGGCGGGCTGTCCGGTCGCTCCTTGTTCACCGACGTGGTCAGAGATCTCCTCAAGGTTCGAGGCGAAAAGGAGCCCGTTGGCCGTTCCCGCGACTCGGGCGAACAGCTTCTCGTTGGTCCCTTTGACGGTCTCCCCGAACTTCTGGATCGCTCCCACCAGCTCCTCTCCGACGGACTTCCAGTGATCCGCCATCTGCTTTTCGGACGGCTTCACGGTCCGCTCGTACACCTCTTTCGCCTTCTTGGCGACGGACGCGTCCGGGCTGGCCATCTGCTCGCGGATGAAATCCCTGGACTTTCCGGACGGCAGGCGGGGAAACCTCTCCTCGAAGATGGTGATTGCTCTCAGCCTGTCGTCGAGCGATCCGCTCTTCGACAGCGTCTCGATCTCATCCATCCACTTGCCGCTTTGCACGATAAGATCGTCGACGGACTTGCCGGCCTCCGCCTTGTCCAGGTCCGTTCTCCGCGGCTCGTTTGTCGTCTGCAATCCCCCATTCGAGTTGGTCGCCGATTTCGGCCAATGAAAGCACGAACCAGAACGTCTTCCGTAATATTGGTTCTCGCTTTCCGGCTCGTATTGAATGCCGGTCCTCGCCATTCGTCCGCAAACGGTTTTATCCGACCAGGCGGATACTAGCTTTCGGTTCCACATGGCCAGCGTCGAGAAGCGCCTGCGATACCGCACTTACGTCGACGGATTTGACGAGAACCTCGGAGGAGGGATACCCCAGGGGCACGTCACGATAATCGCTGGCGCGGCGGGGACGATGAAGAGCTCCCTCGCCTACCACATCCTGTTCGCCAACGCCAAGCGGGACGGGGTCAACGGCCTCTATGTCTCGCTCGAGCAGAGCAAGGCGAGCCTAATCCGGCAGATGGATGCGCTGGGGCTGAAGGGTGAGACCATGGGAAGGATGGAGGTGCTCGACCTCGGCGAGATACGGAAGAAGAGCGAGGGGGCGCAGTTCCTCGACACGATCCGCTTCGCGCTCGGCGAGACGAAGAAGCACCTGAGCTACGAGCTCCTGGTCCTGGATTCGATGGGGGCGCTCGAGATGATCGCGAACACGCCGAGGCCGAGGGAGGAGGCGTATGCTCTGTTCGAATGGCTCCGCTCCCTGAACGTCACTTCCTTCGTCATCAACGAGATGCCGGTGGGTCCCTACACGAATTACGGCCTGCACGACACCGACTTCCTTGCCGACGGCATCATCCACTTGAAGATGGTCGAGGTCTCCGAGACCGAAGTGCAGAGGCGCATCCGCTGCGTGAAGATGCGCGAGACCGACCACTCGACGAACTACTTTTCCTTCTTCAGGAACGAGAGGGGATTCGCCGTCACAAGGGCGATCACCGACTTCTAGAAATCGGACAGGGAGCGTTGATTGCCGGACAGCTCCTCTCGCGGAGGTTCGATCTTCTTGACCTCTTCCTTCTTCAGCCGCTGAGGCATCTGGCCGAGCTGCTCCTTGATGCTCCTCGCCACCGCCTCGCCGATCTTGGGGATGCGAGCGAGCTTGCTCTCGTCGATCGCCCGGATATCGTCTAGCGTCTTCAGCCCGTGATGGCTCAGCGACCTCGCCCTCGCCCTGCCGACGCCTCTCAATCGGACCAGGTCCAGTAGCTCGGTCTTGACGCCGTACTTGATCCGGGTCATCATCTCAGTGAGCACCGGGTACGCGTCCTTGTTGAAGATGTTCGACAGCTCCCTCATCGAGTACAGCAGCCATTCGCCCATCTCGACCTTGTTCCTCAGGTCGCCCGGGCCGATGCCGTACTTCTCCAGCAGCGGTTCCTCTTCCGTCTCCTGGAGCCAGTCCTGCAGCACCATCGCCGTCTTCACCTCGCCGAGGAAGAAGTCGTACTGGCTCAGGTCCGTGGGCATGGGCAGCAGCAGGTCCTTCTCTAGCTCCACCACCTTCTTCTCAAGCCAGCCGTAGTCGCTCCGTCTCAGGTAGAGGGCTAGCACGTCCGGCGTCGAGCAGACCGCGTGCAGGAAGCCGAACTCGCCCTGCCCGGAGTAGGCGCGCAGAGCGTCGCGCAGCTTTACTGCCGATTGCGGGTCGATGTACAGGTCCGAGACCCGTCGTCCGAAGAACGTCGCTCGAAGGCGCTCCTCGCCCTCGACCATTCCTTCATTCCTTAGGAAGTCGAGCACTGTGTCGACCGCCTCCGAAAGCCCGACTAGGTTCGTCTGGTGTGCCAGGAATGTCGAGTCCATGAACTCCATCAGCGACCTCTTCGAGGAGGAGACGCCGGTCGCGACCAGCGCCAGCACATGCATCCTGAGCACGTTCTCCGAGCCTAGCTTGGAGAATATCTCCTCCGTTTCGTTCAGAAGGTAATTCTCGAAGAGGAATTCCGACTCCTCCTCGTCCTTCGCCACCAGGACCGCTTCGCCGAATTTGTCGTAGCGCGGACGTCCGGCGCGGCCGCACATCTGTTTGATTTCCAGGACGGGGATCGCGACGTTGCCGACGCCGCCCTCGTAGCGTGAGACGTCCCTGACTACGACCCTCCGGGCGGGCAGGTTTATCCCGGCCGCTAGGGTGGGCGTCGCGATGATCGCCTTGATCTTGCCTGACTTGAAGGCTCGCTCGACCATCCTACGCTGCTCGTTCGCCAGTCCAGCATTGTGGAACGCCACGCCCTTCTTCACACAGGCGCGCAGCTTTCGGCCGATGCTTGTCGGCTCGCCCTGGTCCTCGACGAGGTTCTCCTCGCCCTCTACCGCGATGTGCCCCGGGATCAGGTCGTGCATCATCGGCGCGAACTTCATCGCGAGCGCCTCGGTGGATTTCCTGGTGTTGACGAAGACGAGGCATTGCCCGCCCTCAAGCACCGAGTCCCGGATGAGCGACCAGACCGCGTCGCCCATGTCCTCCAAGGTGCGCGTGGTGTTGTCGGTGAACCGTATCTCGCCCTTGAGATAGACGCCCTCCTTCAGCGGGGTCGGCCTCCATTCCGAGGTGACGTGCTCCGCTCGCATCCATTCGGCCAGCTCCTTCGAGTTCTTCACCGTCGCCGAGAGCGCGATCGTCTGCAGCCTCGGGTTGAAGCGGCGGAACTTCGTGAGCGTGATCTCGAGGGTCGGCCCCCTCTCCGGGTCGTGGATCAGGTGGACCTCGTCGGCGACGACGAGCGAGATCTTCTCCAGCCAGCTCGTCCGGTGACGGAGGAGCGAATCGGCCTTCTCGGACGTCGCCACGATGATGTCGTAGTGTTCGAGCTCCGGCTCCGGGGAGTCGAAGTCCCCGACCGAGACGCCGACCCTGACCCCGAGCTTCGAGAACTGCATCAGGTCCTCGTATTTCTCCGCCGCCAGCGCCCGCAGGGGCACGATGTAGAGCGCCTTCCCTCCCTTCTCCAGAACCTGCTTGAGCGCGGCCAGGTAGGCAACGAGCGACTTGCCGCTCGCCGTCGGGATCGCGAGAAAGAGGTTCTTGCCCTCCAGCGCCAGGGGCACCGCCTCCTCCTGGGGCGGGTAGAGTTCCTCGATGCCGTCAGCGATGAGGATGTCCGCCACCCCCTCCGGTAGGTCGAGATCCTTGACGCGCATGTCCCGCAGACATAATCCAAGGGTATTGTTTAACCTTCCCCGACCGCCCGGCGGTTTCGGAGCCCGCCGGCGGCTCGCGGAGCCGCTCCTAACTCGAACTCTGGCAGACGTCGGATTTGCTCTCGCAACACCGATGCTCCACGGGCAAACGCTTATTTAGTGGTCCCTTTATGAGAGAGTCCAGAGTCGATAGGACGACAGACAGTTATGGCTGCATCTGAACAGAACGTTCCGGTCCATCTGCCGGAGGCCGAGGCGTGGATCGAGAGCCAGGAGTTCTCGACCACCGCCGACATCAAGATTCCCGAGAAGCTTGCGGACCAGGTCATCGGGCAGGACGCCGCAGTCGAGGTCATAAGGAAGGCGGCGGAGCAGAAGCGCCACGTCATGCTCATCGGCGAGCCGGGCACCGGCAAGTCGATGCTCGCGCGCTCGATGACGGACTACCTGCCGGTCGGCGAGCTCCAGGACACGATAGTCTACCACAACCCGCACGACCCGAACGAGCCGCGCATCAAAGTCGTCCCGGCGGGACGCGGCAAGGAAATCGTGGCGAAGCAGAAGGCCGAGGCGATTTTCAAGCAGGGTCAGAAGAACAGCCTGATGCTCATAGTCGTTATATTCCTGTTCATGCTGGGAGTCGCCGCGTGGCTCGTGACCGGC
>JAJRAL010000178.1 GCA_028679935.1 Methanomassiliicoccales archaeon
GACGTCTTCCTGACGGTGACCAACTCGGTCTTCGACGGCGGAGACGCGGCGAACGCGGAGACATTCGTGCCGACCATCGACGAGGCGGAGTATGCGATCATCAACCCGGACGTGAACTACACCATCCCGTACAACGATGACTACCTCTACGTGGACCTGCCGTTCGAATTCCCGTTCAACGGCGGGCTCTACGACGTGTGGCTCATGTCGAGCTGGGGCTGGATCTCTCCGAACCTAGGGCTGGACGCTGATGATCTCTACAGCCTATACTGGGGCATAGACCTGATCCAACCTGCGCCGTACTACTGGTATGGCGATGAGTGGCCCGGAATAGGCTACAAGGTCAACGACTCGCGCGGAGCATTCCCGGAGAACGTCGTATTCCAGTGGTATGTCTGGGACGATGGTGACTCCGAGTACCGCGCGCTCAAGAACGTGTTCGAGGTCTGGCTCTACGCGAATGGTGACATCGAATTCCGCTACGCCATGATGGAAGGACCCTATGACGATGGCTACTACGGATACTATTACGGATACGGTGTTAGCTTCGATACCGGCATGAACTGGGACCTCTCGCTGATCGACAGCAACTTCATGGACCTAGCCTGGCACAGCGTCTACTTCGCCGCTGAGTTCCTCTCGGAAGGCGGCGGTCTACTGACCGTCTCGGGAGGCAACACCACGGCGTCAGTCACGACGAGCGAGTTCAGCAACTACGTCGACTACGGCCTGTTTATGATAGCGGAGAACGGCTGGATGGTCGCGGATGTTACTGAGAGTTCGTTTAGCCACATCTACAATGACGGAGAAGGAGCGCTTCATGCCGTGGCCTATAACGACGCCATGGACCTGACCGTCCAGAACGATGAGTTCAGCTATCTGTACGCATACGGCGTGTCTGCGATTGACAACCCGAGCGGAGACGGAGGAGAAGTTTCCTCGTCGATGATCGTGACCGACAACACGTTCTACGAAGTGATCGCGAGCTTCGACCTGGAGAGCTACGTCTACGTTGGAGATAACTGGAGAGTCAACGAGGAACAGGCATTCGATGGCGTCAAGACGTTCTCGAACAACCTTGGAGAGCATGTCGGCATCGGCTACATGGGAACGTTCGTCTTCAACGACCGTGACCTGAACTGGACCATTGCCGAGACGGACACGCTGAGCGACAACAACCTCACCGGGATGGTAAGCATCTGGCTGCAGATGATTGACGGACCGGGCGACGGTGCGATGCTCGAGGCGCAGTTCGTGATTGACAACGAGAACCTCACGGTGATCGAAGCGAACTGGGTCGTGGAAGCGAACGACAACATCCTCACTGACCCAGGCCTGTGGTTGACGTCCAGCACATCCGGCATCGAGATCACGTCTGACATCTTCTCCGATGGTCGCTTCAACAGAACGAGCGAAGTGATGTTCGAGGCGAGCGTCGTAGCTGACAACAACAACATCACGGCGCTGGAAGAGGAGTTCGACGACGGCATCTACATCGAGCTCGAGACGAGCACCGAAGACACTGACGTCCTGATGATGACTGCAATCGAGACGAACTTCAACGTCCTGAAGAGCTACTACGGCTTCTTCGATGACGCGATCTTCGCCGAGAGCTCCACCTTCGGGGACGAGGGAACTGGCAGCCAAGATCTGTTTGCCCTGTTCAACGCGAGCGGGAACGTGGTCATGTGGGCCGACGAGGGCATATACCTCGAGGCGGGCGTCCAGACCAACAACCAACGCGGGCACGCGAACGTCGACACGACGATGATCGTCGAGGACAACGAGGTGTACTACTGCGAATACGGCATCGACGAGGAAGTATGGGTGGACATCGAGTTCGACAACTACTTCCCGCCGTACCAAGAGCCCGTGAGCGCGACTGGAAACCTGCTGTTCAACTGCCTGGTCCTCGACAACTTCGTGTATGGCTGCGATGATGGCGTCTACCTGTACGCCGACACCGAGGCGATAGGCGACGAGTACGGAGTGTTCAGCGAGGCGAGCGCGACATCGACCGGTGCGTTCACCGTCACTGGGAACTACATCGGGGGCGATGTCGAGGCCTACCTGTACAGCTACGCCCAGGCTCAGATGTCCGACGCGGTCGCGAACTACGTCATTACCTTCGAGGACAACGAGCTCTACGGATACTTCGACGCGTACACATACACCTATGCCTGGACCGCGTACCTCAGGTACTTCGACACGATGACCGCGACGATGAACTTCGTCCTCAATGCGAACAACATCGCGATGTACAACGACGGCGCCATCTATGTCGACAACTACGTCTACACCGGCGAGTACTCTGGCTCTGGTGTCGCGACCCTAAACGAGCAGATAGACATCCACGACGTCCAGGGGTTCTCGATATATGATGACGGCGTGTACATCTACACCGAGGTCGGGAACGAGTTCGGATACGGTGGCTACCCGCTCGCAGTGGCGAACATAACCGCCTCCATCACGCACAACGAGATAACCGGAGCGTGGGGCGACACGGGCATTGGATTCGAGGTTGTCAGGGATGACGAATACACCGACGTCCTCGGAGAAGTGACCATCGCGGACAACGTGATCCAGTACATGGACGAGGGCATATACGTCGCGGGCGAACTGCACGAGTTCTGGGATGAGATACCGGTGTACATCCAAAACAACACCATGACTGACGTCAACACTGGTATCTACATCGATGACGGGCTGTTCTACATCTACGACAACCGGATCACCTATGCCAACGACGGTATCACCATCTATGGCAGCGAGGGCTCGATTGATAAGGTCGTGATCGATGAGATTGGCGACGATGGCGTCGGCATCTTCCCGATCGGCACCCCGTCGAGCTTCTACGAGGTCCCGTACGAAATCTCGCTGATCAACAGCGTTATCAGTAACGTGTCGAACGACGCGATTCACGTCGAGGAGGCCCGGTACCTGACGATCGCCGACAATGAGATCACGAACGTGGGCGACGACGGAATCGACTTCGACAGCTACGCCGCGGAATTGGACTACTGGTGGTACTCGTACTATGTCTGGGTCATGGGCAACACGTTCACCTCGATCGGTGACGACGCAATGTACTTCTTTGGTGTTGAATACCTCTACATCAACGACAACACCATCACGAACGCCTTCGGGGGCATCTGGGTTGAGGAGACCTACTGGGTCGAGATCACCGGCAACGTCATCAGCGACGTCTTCGATGGCATCGGCATAGAGGATTCCTCATACGTCTCGGTCAGCAAGTGCACCCTCAACGGGCTGCCTGCCTCCGAGCTTGGAGTCATCGAACTTGGTGGAATGTACATCGTCGATTCGTACATGGTTGAGGTACTAGGCACCACGATCGCGGGCTTCGAGAACGGAATCTATGCAGACGACGATGAGTACCTGATGTTCGAAGACGTCTCGGTGACCGGAAGCGTCGAGTTCGGAATCTCGATCTTCGACAGCTACATGGTCCAGATCGGCAACAGCACTGTTAGCGGCAGCGGAATGACCGGTGTCGAGATCGCGGGCTGCGATGAAGTCCTCCTCATCAACAACAACATCGCGAGGAACGGATTCGACGGCCTGCTCCTGATCGAGTGCGACGATGTGCTGCTGATCAACGGCGACTTCGTGAACAACGGCGACTACGGTATCCTGGCGGTCAACACCACCTTGGACTGGATCGTCAATGAGACCGCAAACGTGAGGTCGAATGACGTTCAGTTCGGCGGCGACCTGACGGTGAAGGACGGCGGCGTGCTCTCCATGGTCCAAGTCTACTTCTACGTCGACAATGACGACGATGATGGGCTCTCGACCATCCTGGTAGAGAACGGCGGCACGATGTACTTCACTGACAGCACCGTCCTGGACAACATGGCCGATTGGTACGCCTTCAACGTGTTCGGCACGCTGGAGATGACGAACTCCGTCGAGACCGGGGCGATCGAGCTCCTGCTCGGCGCTGGTTCGAACGCCTACATCGAGAGCAGCACCATCGCGGCGAACGACATGAATGGAATACACATCGTCGACAGCGCCCCGATGATCCTGACCAGCACCATCGTGGCCAACGACCGCAGTGGTATCCTCATCGAGGGTAGCATCGAGGGCATGGGCCCGTCGATCATCGACAACATGATCCTCTTCAACCTGTACGGAGTGTACGCAGTGGATGCGAACCTGGAGGGCGTCACGGATAACCTGTTCATCCTCAACTTCGAGGCAGGCATATACGCTGAGGGCGTCACCGGGACGATCCACGATAACACTCTGGTGCTGGACGGTAAGGAGATCTACGTCAAGGACAGCAGCGTCTCGGTCATGAACAACGAGATCGGCTACACCAGGCTCGTCCAGGTGCTGGCCCAGCTCGTGCCGCTGCTAGGCGGCGACCTGAGCGGTGACCTGTTCGGATACGCGTTGTCTGATCTCGACGTGATCAACGACCTCATAGCGCACCACACCGGTCTGTACGCGGTGAACTCCCAAGTGACGGCGAGCGGCAACACCTATGGGCTGCTCATGACCGCGGTCATCCTGACACAGGGCAGCGAGCTTACGTTCGCTGACACAATCAAGCAGGATGTGCTGCTGGTCCCGTACATGGGCGTCGACTCGGTCATACGGAACCTGAGCATCCCGATACCCGTCTATGACGGCATCATTGCCATCGATTCGTCGGTGATCATGAACGGCGCGAAGATCGACGTGCTCGACGATGCGCTGTTCCTGGACCACTCTGACGCGACGGTGGGCATGAGCACCCTGAACGCGCTGGACTTCAGCATCTACGCCATCCATGGATCGACCGCGAACGTCGTCGCATCGGTGTTCGGGAAGGTCGTGGCCGAGGACACCTCGGTCATCAACGTGAGCGCGATGCTGACGGTCGTAGTCGAGGACCCGTGGGGCGTGGCCCTTGCTGAAGTGCCGGTCAACGTGACCAGTGCTACGCATGTGTCCGTCTCTGGCGTCACCGACTCGAATGGCGTGTTCGCCAGGATCGTGGCAGCGTACACAATAACCGCCTCTGGAACCGACATGACGGTGGAGCCCTACACTGTAAAGGTGAACTTCACCAGCGTGCCGACCAGCTCGTACCCAGGCTTCAATGATGTCTGGAGCCCGCTGGTAGTGACCAAGACGGTGACGGTGGCCGGTGCTACGTCCGTGACGGTGCAGACTAGCCTGATCGTGAACTACATGCTCACGACGATCGCCCAGGACCCGATGGGCAACGTTGTGCCGAACGCGGCCGTCGTCTACCGGAACGCGATGGGCACTGAGGTGAGGAGCGGCGTGACCAACTTGGCCGGCATCTACGCGGCCACGGTTGTCGCCTTCATCCAGAACCCGACCGGACCGGACAACAGCATGAACCCCTACTCAGTCAACGTAGTCTTCCCCGCAACGGGAACGGGCTACGCCGGGACTGCGGTGTTCATGCCGAGGGATGTCGCGCAGAGTGTCAACGTTGACCAGCAGACCAAGACCGTGACCATCAAGACAGGCCTCTGGATGTACTTCGACATGACCGTGTTCACAAAGGACAAGGACAACCACACGGCGGCGAACATCATGGTGACCGTCTACGACGCGACCGGAGCGGTGATCAGACAGGCTCCGACCGATTCGAACGGAACGCTCAAGGTCTCGGTGGTCGGCTGGAAGATGTCCGCGGACGGAGTGAAGGATGTCAGCGTCAACCCGTACCAGGTATGGGCTGACTTTGCGAGCGGCCTAGTGAAGGCGAACGTCGACATGAGCGGTGGCCCGGTCGCGGCAACGTTGAAGGAGGGCGCGCCTCCGACCAACTGGGCTGCGGCGGGAGTCATGGGCATCGCGGCGGCGTTCATCGCAGGCGGCTCGCTGCTGCTCATCGCGAGAAAGCCGTAAACCTCTTCCTTTAACCCTTTCCATTTCCTTTTCCATTTTTCCCGGACCAGCGGAGCGGCCCGCAACAAGTGTTTAACTTGGGAATCGTATCTCTGGCCGGTGGCGGCCTGATGAGCTATTCTCAAATGGTCGTCGCGCTCCTCGCCGCCTCGGGGGCAGGGGAGGGCGACACCGTCAAGGTCAGAAGCGTCGGCGTGGAAAGGACGGGCGTTCTCATGCCACACCACGAGTTCTCGCACCCCGACGTGATCGTCCTGAAGCTCAAGAACGGGTACAACATCGGCGTTCGCCTGGAGGAGGGGGCGTCGGTCGAGGTCGTCTCCAAGGCGGAGAAGAGGGCGAGGGCCGTCCCGGCGGTCAAGGAGGCGACGTGCCGGAAGACGCTCGCGCTCATCGGGACTGGTGGGACGATCGCATCCTACGTCGACTACCGCACCGGTGCGGTGCATCCGGCCCTAAGCGCCGAGGAGCTGGTCGCGACCGTCCCGGAGATCCTGGAGATATGCCAGGTCGAGGCGAAGGTCCTCTTCTCCATCTTCTCCGAGAACATGAAGGTCGAGCACTGGAAGAAGATCGCCGAGGCGGCGGCGGACAGCCTCAATTCCGGCAAGGAGGGATGCATCATCCCCCACGGAACCGACACGATGGGCTATACGTCCGCCGCGCTCTCGTTCATGCTCGACTCCCTTCCCGGGCCGGTGGTCATCGTTGGGTCCCAGAGATCCTCGGATCGGCCGTCCTCTGACGCCTACACCAACCTGCTCGCGACGGTCAGGTTCTGCCTCGAGGCGGATGCGGCCGAGGTATTCGTGCTGATGCACGAGGGCATCTCCGACACGACGGCGCTCGTCCACCGCGGCACCAGGGTCAGGAAGATGCACACCTCCAGGAGGGATGCCTTCCAAAGCATCAACTCCCGCCCCGTGGCCAGGGTGGACTTCGAGGGAGGGGTGGAGATGCTGCGGCCCTGCACGCCGAGGAGCGGAGCGAAGGCGACGCTGCGCACGGACATGGAGGAGGACGTGGCCCTGGTCCACTACTATCCAGGCATGTCCACCCGGACCTTCGGGGCCTTCGCCAAGGGGAGCAAGGGCATCGTGATCGCGGGTACCGGCCTCGGCCACGTCTCGTCGGACCTGATCAAGGAGGTCAGGAAGGCGATCCGAGGCGGGACGTCGGTCGTCATGTGCTCCCAATGCATCCGGGGACGCGTCAATCTCAACGTCTACGACACCGGAAGGGACCTGCTCTCGGCCGGGGTGATACCGGGCGAGGACATGATCCCGGAGACGGCGTACGTCAAGCTGATGTGGGCCCTGGCGAACACCTCGGGCGAGGCGGAGCTGAGGCGGGTCATGGGCACCAGCATGAAGGGCGAGCTGAGCGACAGGAGGGAGATCGACGACTGAGCTCACCTGCGGCATCGAGATCCACCAGCAGCTGGATACGAGGAAGCTGTTCTGCGCCTGCCGAACGCAACTCGCGGAGGATGAAGGGAGGACGGTGCTGCGAAGGCTGAGGCCGACGCAGAGCGAGCTTGGGGAGATCGACCGGGCGGCGCTGGCCCAGGCCCAGAGGAAGATGCGCTTCCGCTACCAGGCGCCGGCCGAGACCTCCTGCTTGGTCGATGCGGACGAGGAGCCGCCGCACGATGCGGACGCCGAGGCGATAGACATCACCCTGACGGTCTCGGAGCTGCTGGCCGCGAAGGCGGTCAGCGAAGTGCATTTCATGCGCAAGATCGTGATCGACGGCTCCAACACCACCGGTTTCCAGAGGACGGCGCTGGTCGCTCTTGACGGAAGGATGCAGGTCGGGGGGAAGAGCATCGTCATCCAGACGATATGCCTGGAGGAGGACGCGGCGAGGAAGGTCGAGGCGAAGGGACAGGAAGTCACCTACCGCCTGGACCGGCTCGGGATCCCGTTGATAGAGGTCGCCACCGGACCGGACATGCACAGCCCGGAGGAGGTCAAAGAGGTCGCTGCCAGGCTCGGCTCGATCCTCCGGGCGACGAAGAGGGTCAAGCGGGGCATCGGAACGATCCGGGAGGACCTCAACATCTCCATAACCGGCGGAGCGAGGGTCGAGGTCAAGGGCGTGCAGGAGCTGAGGATGCTCCCAATCTACGTCCAGAAGGAGGTGGAGAGGCAGAAAGGGCTTCTCGCGGTCAAGGCCCTGCTCGAATCCAAGGAGGCAGGGGTCTTCGATGTTCCCATTCAAGATGTCAGTTCCGTCCTGACCGGCTCGAAGTCCAAGGTCA
>JAJRAL010000148.1 GCA_028679935.1 Methanomassiliicoccales archaeon
AGGACGATCTCATACGAGCTCCTGCCGTTCGCTTCGTACTTGAACATCGAGCTGAAGACCTCGCTTCCGTCGACGAGCCCTAGTGGCTCGCCTACTTTGGGACTTATCCTGATCTTCCCCTTCTCCATACGACCGAAATCCCACAGCTTCAAAGAGAATCACCTGTCGGGCCGAAAGCGAATCCCGGACATAAAGATGTTGAGCCGGCGTGCGTCACTCGGGCTCGAAAACATACTGCCCCGCGACCTGGTGTTTGAGCCCGGTCCAGTAGCCGCACACGGTGCACTTGTATCCCCGCGTCACCGTGCCTCCGTAGACCGTCAGATTCCTGAGCCTCTTCATGCCGCCGTTGCAGACCGGGCACTTGCCCGCCGCAGTCTTCTCGCCTGTTCCCCGGTAGCGAATGGATACGCGCGCGAGTCTGCTCTTGATGGCGATCTTGCGCACCCTCACGGGGCTCACGGTATAGTCCGGGTCGTGTCTGTGAAGTTCCTTGAGAACAAGCTCCGTCATCTTTCGTTGCGAGTTGACGACCCCGTGCCTCCGGAGGGCGTCCTTGATAGCGTCGACGATCTCCGTGTCCGAAGGCTTACGGTAGGCCATCGCTTCCGCATGGCTGTCCCGTTACACAAAGCTTTGCGACATGAGGAAAAGGCAATATCGCCAGACGCCAATCATTCGCGCGGGTGCCGCATGGTGGCTATGCAAGAGGTCCGCGAGGCAGTGGACCATGCAAAGGAGATCCTCGAAGAATGTGGGATCGACATTGACGTGACCGCAGACCAGCTCTGGTCCTGGTTCGAGACCGACCTGCCATTCCCGGACATCGAGCTCGGGGAGGTCATCGTCGATCCACTCACCGTCATCCACGAGCTCGTGGAGATCGACGAGGTCCTCAAGATGGGCCTCTCGATAACCAAGGACGTCATCATCAAGCACCCGGCACAGGTCGATGATGCCCATTGGACAGCCGCCCGAGTTGAGCTCAAGGTTGCTGAGATGATCGGGGCTTTCGACCACATCGAGGAGAGGATCGGCAGCATGGAGAAATGGTGCGTAGACCACTCGCTTCCCGAGAAGAGGCGGGCCGAGTATCGGCAGCTTCTGGCGGAGGCCAGATCGATGCTCGGGGAACGGATACGACGTCGCCCATGCATTCCTCGTTGAGCGGCAAAAGATATATCATTGCAGCAGTTACGAGGCGCTCAGTGAGGGCCATGCGAGCGAAAGTCATAATCATGGGGGCCGCGGGAAGGGACTTCCACAACTTCAACGTCTATTTCCGCGACAACGCCAACTACGAGGTGGTGGCGTTCACCGCAACGCAGATACCGAACATCGAGGGCCGGAAGTACCCCGCGAGCCTCGCCGGAAAGCTTTACCCGAGAGGGATTGAAATCCATCCCGAGAAGGACCTCTTGGCACTGATCAAGAAGAACGGGATCGAGCAAGTGATCCTCGCGTATTCCGATCTGAGCCACATCGATGTCATGCACAAAGCGTCGATAGTGAACGCTGCCGGAGCTGACTTCAGACTCATGGGCATGAACCAGACGGCACTCAAGGCGAAGTGCCCGGTCATAGCAGTCTGTGCCGTGAGGACTGGTTCAGGGAAGAGCCAAACCACACGAGCGATCGCGTCGATCCTCCGGGCCAAGGGCAGAAGGGTCGTCGCGATTCGGCACCCAATGCCGTACGGAGATTTGGAGAAGCAGGCCGTGCAGAGATACGCCACCTACGCCGACCTAGACAAGAACGAGTGCACGATCGAGGAGCGCGAGGAATACGAGCCGCATATAGACAAAGGGATCATCGTCTACGCAGGCGTGGACTACGAGAAGATCCTGAGGCAGGCGGAGAAGGAGGCGGACGTCATTCTTTGGGACGGAGGCAACAACGACACCCCATTCTACGTCCCTGACCTTCACATCGTCGTCGCCGACCCGCACAGGGCGGAGCACGCGAGACTCTACTACCCAGGCGAGACAAACGTCAGGATGGCGGATGTCGTCATCATCAACAAGATCGACACGGCGGACCCGAAGAACGTCGAGCTCGTGAAGAAGATCGTCGAGGAACTGAACCCCAAGGCGAAGATCGTCATGGCGGCATCCCCCGTGACCGTCGACGATCCGAAGGCTGTCAAGGGCAAGACGGTCCTCGTGATCGAGGACGGACCAACGGTAACCCATGGCGAGATGAAGTTTGGCGCAGGCCTGATCGCCGCGCAGAACGCAGGCGCGAAGAGGATCGTCGACCCCCGGCCGTTCGCGGTCAATTCCATAAAGGCCACGTTCGAGAAGTACAGACATCTCGAGAGCGTCCTGCCGGCGATGGGCTACGGCGAGCAGCAGGTGAAGGATCTCCAGGCGACGATCAACGCCACGAAGTGCGATGTCGTCGTTTCCGGCACGCCAATCGACCTGAACAGAGTCCTCAAGGCGAACAAGCCGATCATCAGGGCCAGGTACGACCTGAAGGTGCTCGGTACGCCGACCCTCGAAGACATCGTGAAGAAGTTCTGAGCTGGGCTGAGAAGCATTAAAGACGCTCCCGCGGATTACGCCGCCGCGGGAGTAGCTAAGACTGGCCAAAGGCGCAGGACTTAAGATCCTGTCTCGGAGGAGTCCGGGGGTTCAAATCCCCTCTCCCGCACTCCTGCTTCAGTGCTCCCTGATGCACTTGTCAACGATCGAGTCGAACCTCCGGCCGAGGTCGTCGAGCGAGGCCTGTACTTCAACATCTTGCGCCGTATTCCCGCCTCGGATAGTCGATCAACGTCCCTCACGGTGGCGTGCTCGGTCTCGAGCTCGCATCCCATGTCATGCAGGTCTGCGACCTTGATCATCGCGGGGACGATCGTCAGGTCCTCCGCCTCGTGATGCGCGGCAAGCTTCTTCGCAAGACCGACAGGGGCGGGGATGTGGGTTGCTCCGGACGGCGCGGTCTCCACAGGAAACGGCCCCATTTCGATAGCCGAAGTATCATACGGCGATGTGCCGGACACCATTTCTGTA
>JAJRAL010000077.1 GCA_028679935.1 Methanomassiliicoccales archaeon
CGTTGACGAGCGCTCCGGTCGCGTCGGAGATGTCGACGTCGATGAGCGGCGAGTTGATCGCTTCGTTGACCGCCTGTTCGATGCGGTCGTCGTCCTCTCCCTCGCCTAGGCCGATCATCGCCACGCCCGCGCCCTTCATGATCGTGCGCAGGTCGTTGAAGTCCAAGTTCACCAGGCCCGGCTTGGTGATGAGCTCGGTTATCCCCTTAATCGCGCGGACCAGGACCTCGTCGGCCACCTTGAAGGCGGCGTTCAGCGAGAGCCTCGGGACGAGCTCGATGAGCTTGTCGTTAGGGATCACTATGACGGTGTCGGCGACGTTCCTCAGTCGCTCCAGGCCCCACTCCGCGTTCTCCATGCGGATCGCGCCCTCGGCCCTGAACGGTGAGGTGCAGACGCAGACGGTGAGCGCGCCCATCTCCTTCGCCAGCTGGGCGACGAACGGTACGGAACCGGTGCCGGTGCCTCCTCCCAGGCCGGCGGTGATGAAAACTATGTCAGCTCCCTGAAGCGACTTCTTCAGTTCCTCCTCGGCCTCCCGAGCGGCCTCCTCCCCGACCTGCGGGAGCGCTCCGGCCCCCAGCCCCCTGGTGCTCCTCCTGCCCAGGAGAATCTTGTGCGGCGCCCTGACCGCGAGCAGATGCTGCGCGTCAGTGTTCGCGGCGTATAGGTCCGCGCCGACGATGCCGGCCTCGGCCATGCGGTCGATCGTGTTCGAGCCGCCGCCCCCGCATCCGATGATCTTGATGTTCGTCTTCAGGCTGGCAAGGATGCGTTCCAGCTCCTCATCCTCGGCAGAGTAGCTCTGCTGGTAAGAGGGGGTCATTTCTGCCGGTGCCGCAGGCCCTGCGCGAGCGAGCGCGTCGCTGATGAACGATTTCACAAACTTACCTCCCGTGAGCGAACGTTAGTCTGGTTCACCCTAAGTCCCGTGCGGTCTGCATTACCGTACACGATTATATAATTTGAGTGTGGCCACGTTCGCCAGCAGTGGGCTCGCCTTTTCCCGTCGTCTTCACTTGATGAAGTCGACGTCCGCCTCCTTCAAGCGGGTGAGATCCCCCGAGCGCCCCAGGATCTGCTTCGATTTCACCCCGGCCGCGATGACCATGACCCTGATGCGGTGCTCCAACGTCGGGTCGATCGCCGCGCCCCAGATGATGCGTGCGTTGGGCGACACCTTCTTCTGCACTTCCTCCGCCACGCGCTCCGCGTCGCTGATGGTCATGTCCGGCCCGCCGATGACGTTTATGAGCACGCCGGTCGAGCCCGTGATATCGACCTCGAGCAGCGGCGAGTTGAGCGCCTGTTCGATTGCCTCCATTGCGCGATCGTCCGCGTCGGCGTCGCTCTCTCCCAGGCCGATCATTGCCACGCCCGCGCCCTTCATGATCGTCTTGACATCGTTGAAGTCCAGGTTCACCAGGCCCGGCTTCGTGATCAGCTCGGTGATGCCCTTGATGGCCCGCATCAGCACTTCGTCGGCGACCTTGAAGGCCGCGTTCAGAGAGAGCCTCGGGACAAGTTCAAGGAGCTTGTCGTTCGGGACCACGATGACCGTGTCGGCTACGTTCCTGAGCCGCTCGAGGCCCCATTCTGCATTCTCCATACGGGGTCTTCCCTCGCCCTTGAACGGCGTGGTGACGACCGCAACGGCGAGCGCCCCGGCATCCTTCGCCATCTCCGCGACTACCGCCGCGGCGCCTGTGCCAGTACCGCCTCCCATGCCCGCGGTGACGAAGACAAGATTGGCATCTGAGAGTATGCGCTTCAGATCCTCCTCCGCCTCTCTGGCGGCGGATTCTCCGACCTGCGGCAACGACCCCGCTCCGAGTCCCCTGGTCGTCCTCCTTCCCAGCAGGACCTTGTGGGGCGCCCTGATCGAGAGAAGGTGCTGCGCGTCGGTGTTGATGGCGAACAGCTCGGCGCCGACCACGCCCTCTTCGCTGATTCGCGCGACGGTATTGCTTCCTCCGCCGCCGCATCCGATGATCTTGACGTTTGTCTTGAGCTTCTGCAGGATATCCACGAGCTCGGCGTCGCTCGCCTCGCTCCCTCCCGTCTCCGGTGCCTGCGCCCCAAATGGCGGGACGGCAGCGCCTATCCCACTGTCCCTGGCCAGCGCTTCCTCGACCAACGATTTCACGATCCCATCCTCCCGAGCCCTACGGCTCGAACCAGAACGCATCCCATCTGGTTGTGAAGACATTGGGCACAACACTATATAAGGGTTCTTTCGCGGACGCGCCAATCCAGACATGCTTTTCTGGGCACTCCGGAAGGGGGAAAGGATTATGATTCCAGAACCCATGCGAATGAAATGTGGTGGCGGCTAGAGCGGAAGTGAAGTTTGTTGGCATCGTGCAGGGCGTTCACTTCCGCGACTACACCCGACGCTTCGCCATGCAGCAGCGCGTGACCGGATGGGTGAGGAACCGGTCGGACGGAACGGTCGAGGCGGTCTTCGAGGGCGACAAGCACAACATCGAGGAGGTCGTGCGCCGCCTCAGGGAAGAGCATCCGCGCGCTAGGATAGCCAAGGTCGAAGTGATCTGGGGCGAGGCAAGGAACGAGTTCTCGAAGTTCTCCATCCGCTCCTGATCAGCCGCGGACCTCGATGCCGTAGAGCTTCTCCGGGTTCTCCTTGTGGATCGCGAACGCATGCTCGGAGGACATGAGATGAGAGTCGAGCATCGCCTTCGTCCGCTTCGGGACGGTCGTTATCGCCATCACAGCTCCCGGCCGGCGCGGGTCGTCGAGGTAGTCCGTCTCCATCATGAAGCGCGAACCTTTCTCGATCGCCTGGCCTATCGCGGTGCGGGAGCTGAGCACCGACGGGAATATCCCGTGGTTCTCCTCCTCGCGGATCAGCGGCGGGCAGTAGTGCTTGATGACCCTGTCCCTGGGCAGACCGGCCTCGTCCGCCATGTGTGCTAGTCCCGCCATCATCTCCGGTGTCGCGCTCTCGGTGTGCAGGACGACGGGACAGCCGGCCTCCTTCGCCAGCGTCATGCCGTAGGACATGACGTTGTTCGACGCCTCGAGGATCTCCGGGTCGACGGGGAAGTGAGGTCTTCCGATCTCGCCTATGGCGACGGCCTTCTTCTCGAGGACAAGGCGCTGCGCGATCTCCATGCCGTCCTTCATGACCTCGACGGCCTGCGCCAGCGACATCTCCCGCATCATCGCCATGAGCAGGACAGGATGGGGGCCAAGGACGACTTCGACGCCGAGCTTCGTCTCGCTCCGGCACCGCTCCGCCATCCTCAGCGTGATCTCGTACGAGTGCTCGAAGTCCGCCCCGTCGGC
>JAJRAL010000162.1 GCA_028679935.1 Methanomassiliicoccales archaeon
TCGTGTTGACGGTGGTGTGGGTGCGGAGCAGCGCCCTCTCGGCCTCCTCCCTGCTCCAAGGATATCTCCATCCCAATGAACCGGAGCCCCCGCCGTCCTCATGCACCGATTTGATCATCTGGACGAGCTTCTCGTCGTCGAGCTCGATCCTCACCGGTTTGCTCAGATAGAACGTGTCCTGCTGGTCCCTCGCCGGATGGTCCTGCGGAGTGAACAGAGTGTCCATGTTCCAGAATGCTGGCTGAACGTACTCGTCGTCGATCTCGGTGAAACCCATCTGGAGGAAGATTTTTCGGACCTCGTCGGCGATGCGCGTGAGCATGTGCTTCTTCGCCGAGTACTCCGCCGGGGCGAACGTGCGGACGTCGTACTTGCGCAGCGAGACCTCCTTCCACCTGCCGCTCTGGATTAGTTCGGGCGTGAGCTGCGCCACCTCGACCTTGACCTCGACGCCGAGGGCGAGCACCTCATTGCCCAGATCTGTGAGTTCTAGCCTTCTTGAGATCTGAGGCCTCTCGGTGATCAGGTCCTGGCGCCCCTTGAGCTGAGCGACAACTTCGGGGGAGACCTCGTTCTCTGCCAGGTCCTTCTGGGCCAGCGCCTTCAGGACCTTCTCATCCTCTGTGTCCGTGGTTAGAGCCGCCCTGCCCTGGTCTGTGAGGACCATGAGCGTCTGCTCGCCCTTCTCCATCCTGACGAGGTTCTTCTTCCTTAGCCAGCCGATTGCCAGTGGCACCTCGCCCTTCTCCACGACCCGCTCGAGCGCCCCCATCGGCAGCGAGCCACCGTTCCTCTCTATCGCGACGAGCGCCCTTCTCTCCGGCAACCCCTTCGCGACGATCTCCTTGTTCCTCAGGGAGTAGACCTTGACGGACGACTCCTTGATCGCGATGAGCCCCTTCGTCTGCAGCCAGGAGGCACCGTTCATGACCTCGACAAGGTTGGAGAAGCCGCCGGCCTCGAAGACCTTCTCCGGACTGGCGCCGCTTCCTACCTTGTGCAGAGCCACCAGCACCTTATTCTCTTGTTGGCTCAAACCCTCCCGGACCTCCGAGGCGTTCATGCTGAGAGAGAAAAGCACGTGGCTATTTGCACTTTATGTCCTTTTGGTCCCAGCGAACCACCGGCTTGATGTCAAGGATCGGCGTGCCATTGAAGGCGTCGAGCCCCCTCACCTTGAGCCGGTTGCCCTTCCGGCCCAGTAGCTCGACCTGCGCCATTCCTATCGGGTTCGGACGACGAGGACTTCGGGTCGCGAAGACGCCCAGCAGCGGGTTGCTCTCATCGTTGCGAGGATGGAGCTTGAGGTCGTAGCCGTCGGAACGGTCGAAGTGGAATAGGACGATGATCTCCTTCTGCGATTCGATGCCGTCGAGACCCTCCTCGAGCTCCGGCAGGATCTCTATTTCGCAGACGTCGTCTGGAGAAGCGCCCTTCCCGAGTCGGCGCACGCGGCCGATCGGTCTGAGCTCTACTCCTTGAACAGGAACTCTTCGAGGCGTCCTCTCGCCTCCTCCCTGCGCTTCTGATGCGCCTCGAGGAAGTGCACCAAGCGGTCGCTCAGCCTCTTCTTGCATTCGCCACACAAGATGTCGCCCTTGCGGCATCGGTCCGCCAGGTCGTCTACGCCTTTGTCGTCCTCCTCGAAGAGGAAGTACTGGTACTTGTAGACGGAGCAGACCTCGGGCTTGCCGCCGGTCTTCTTCTGCTCCTCCGCGGAGACTGCGCCGCCAGTGAAGGCGTTGGCGATCTTCTTCCTCGCGACCTTCGGCGGGTCGGTCGTGAATATCGTCGTCTCCGGCTGAGACGAAGACATCTTGTCATTCCCGGTGAGCCCGGGGAACATTTTGCTGTGGATGAGCGCGGGCTTGTAGTAACCAAGCGACTCCGCCACGTCCCTCGTGACCCGGAAATGCGGGTCCTGGTCGATGCCGCAGGGGATGAGCACCGGGACGTTCTTCCCCTTCAGCTCGGACGGCAGGAACGCCGGCGCGGACTGCATGCTCGTATAGAATATGCTGCCGATGTTGGTGGAGTTGTCGAAGCCGAACACCGCCCTGGTAGTGGAGAAAGTGACCTTCTTGGACACCTTCAGTGCGAGCGGGTAGAGCGTCCTGATGCACTTCGTGTCGACGATGATCTTTGTCAGCTTCGGGTCGAAGCCGAGCGCGATCACGTCGAGGGCGTTCTCGTAGGACGCCTTGAGCGTGTCCTCCATGCTCAGGTTCTCGTTGAACAGGAACTTCTCGTCGTCGGTCATCTGGAAGTAGAGCTCGGCGTGGAAGGTGTCCTGCAGCCATTTGGTGAATATCCAGGGCATTAGGTGACCGAGGTGTGTGTGCCCCGAAGGTCCTCTTCCCGTGTACAGCACGAAATCCTCGCCCTTTTCCTTCATGTCGAGGATCCAGTCGAGGTCCCGTTGGGAATAGATGATGCCCCTCCGGAGCAGGGGATGAAGCGGCCCGTACTTGGACAGCCTGGCGAGCATGTCCTCGTCGATGCGCTTGGTCCCGAAGCGCTTGATGAGCTCGTCGTAATCTATCTCGCCGGAGACCTCCCACGGGGTGACTGTGAAATCGCCCTCCATCCTGGCACCGTCGCGTGCGTAGCGCATGAGCGCTAATGAATCTTTCCGACACTGGCAAAAACAGAAATCATGAGCGGCGGGGCTTGCGCCCCGCCTAAGATCTTTCCTACTTCTTCCGCCTCATCATGGCCACCGCGATCCCGGCGATGAGTACTATGACCACCAGGACGCCCGCGATGAGCAGCACGGTGTTGTCAATCGTGCCGCCGCTGCTAAGGCTCGCGTGCGCCTCGGCAGACATGGTGCTCGCACCGTTCGCGTTCTGGGCTACTATCCAATAGTAGTAGGTCTGGCCGGTGTTGACCGCCGTGTCGGTGAACGTCGTCGTGGTCGCGTTCGCATAGACCGTTCCACCGGTGGACGTCAGGCTGCGGTAGATCACGTACTTCGTGATCGGCGAGCCATGGTCGGCCGGAGCGGTCCAGCT
This sequence comes from Methanomassiliicoccales archaeon, assembly GCA_028679935.1. The sequence continues at coordinate 3,015 of JAJRAL010000162.1, forward strand.
GACGGTTATGATCGAGCTCGAGCCCGTCGCTGTGACTCCCGTCACCTGGTCGGGCTGCCCTCCGAAGACCAACGTCGCCTCGTTCGAGGCCGACGCGTTGCCCAACGAGTTCTCCGCTTTCACCACGTAGTAGTAGCGCGTGCCCGTGACGAGCCCGCTCGACGGGTCGACGTACGTCATCGCGCTGCCGCTCGGCGTCATAGTGTGTATCGGCGCCCCGTACGCGCCGGCGGTCGTCGACCGGTAGACGTAGTAGTGCGTCAGCGGCAACGAGCCGTTGAACGGGGCCGTCCAGGTCAGCGTCACTCCGGACGTCGACGAGGACGCATGCAGATCGGTTATCGCTATAGGCACCGTTTGCAAAACCACCGTAACGGTCTTTATCCTGAAGTTGCCCGCCTTGTCCCAGGCCCTGACCGAGATCACGTTGTCCCCGCTCGCCGTCAGCGTCACGGTCGCGTTCGGGTTCAGCGAGGCGTTCTGCCAGGCGCCGGTCCCGACCCTCACTTCGACGTAGGCGAGGCCGGAATCGTTGTCGTTCGCAGTCCATGTCACGTTGACGTGGGGGTCGACGAACGTCGCGCCGCTTGCCGGTGAGGTTATGTTGAGCACCGGCGGCTCGGTGTCAGAGAGCGGGTAGTAGTCCTTGCTCCCGGACGAGCCACCGAGCACGTAGGGTGCGTCGACTATGCCGTCGTGGTCTGCGTCAGGGAAGAGCCAGTCGGTCCACAAGTTGCCGCTATGCGCGGTGCTGTTCCAGGCGTTCGCGTCCGCGTCAGATGCCTGGATATGCGACGGGTTGTAGGTCGTCGTGGCGCCATTGTTGTTCGCGAAGCGGTTGGCGTAGAGCATGTTGCTCTCCGAGCCAGAGGTGATGTAGACGCCGTAGTTGCTCGACTTGACGAAGTTGTTCACCGTGAACAGGTTGCTGTCCGACGAGCCGGTCATGTACACGCCGTAGGACCGGCTGTACGTGATGGCGTTCGCGTGGATGAAGTTCGCATCGGCGCTATTGATGTACAATCCCCAGTAGCTGTAGTTGAACGTGTTGCCCACGATCGTATTGCGCATCGAGTTGTACAGGTAGATGGCGTACCAGGTCGAGTTGATGTAATTCATCGAGATCGTGTTGGCGTCGGACTGGTAGCAATACACGCCGTAGCTGCCGATGTTCTTCCCCTTGTTGCCGCTGATCGTGTTCCAGGTCGAGTAGTACAAGTAGACGCCGCCGCTACTGTCGCGATCGAACGCGCAGCCGCTGATCGTGCAGCCGGTCGAGTACGAGAGATAGACGGCGTAGGATTTCGCATCGCGCAGGTCGCAGTTCAGCACCTTGATGTTCTTGCAGTAGCCACCCATAACGCTGACCGAGGCATTGTTCATGACGAGCCCGGAGAGCACGGCGTTGCTGACGTTCCCCAGAATGACCTCACCGGCGTCGTTCGGGACGCTGGCGTTATCCATGTTCTGGTTCTTGTAGTAGTACACCTTCTTGCCGTTCACCGTGTTGTTGACCGGGATGTCCTGCGTCACGAAGGTGTCCCTGTTGCCCGCCAGGTAGATCGAGGTCTTGTACATCCGGTTGTCGAAGATGCGGCTCGCGGTCGCAGAGTAGACGTACAAGCCGTAGGTGCCCTGGAAGAAATCGTTGTTCTTCACTAGGCTGTTCGGCGCATAGGACAGATACAGCCCTATATAGCCGTAGGAGAAGTTGTTCCCCTCGATCCTGTTCCCGTTGCCTGAGTACACGTACACCGCGTAGCTGCCTGAGGTGAAGGCGTTGCTGACCACGCTGCATCCCGTGCAGTACTCCATGTACACGCCGTAATTCCAGACGCTGAACGTGCAGCCGGTCACGGTGACTCCTGAGGCGGAGCTGATGAGCACCGCCTCGATCACCGGCGACGAGAAGGTGATGCCCGAGATGGTGAGCGCGGTCACGTTGACCACGATCACCTGTCCGGCATCCGCCGGCACTATCGTCGCTCCGAAGTCGCCGTTCTTGTAGAGGTACACTGGCTTGCCGGCGACGGTGTTGTTCGGCGTGATCTCGACGGTGCTCAGGTAGTCCACGCTGCCGTCGAGGAAGAATCCGTGCGTCATCGCGTTGCCGTAGTACCTGACATCCAAGCCGTAGTAGTCGTACACGTCGAAGTAGCAGTTGTAGAACGCGTTCGCGAAGTAGGTGTTGTTTTCGCCGAAATACGAGTAGACGCCGTAGCTCACGCCCGACAAGTTGTTGTTCGACACGACGAACCCGGTCGCCAAGTACGAGAAGTACATCCCGTACGAGCCAGAGCCGGAGCAGTTGTTGTTTTCGATGATGCAGTTCGCCACGGAGTCGGCGTAGACGGACGTGGAGGATGGCGACAGGCGGTTGTTCTTGATGCTGTGCCCCGAGCCCCCTTCCATGAAGATCTCGTAGCTGAATCCGGTCACAGTGCTCCAATCGACACGGCAGTCGGTCGAGGACTCGAGCCTGATCCCGGAGTCATCACCGAGCGCGATCGTGGTCGAGTTCACCGTCACGTTGTCGGAGTACCCCGCGTAGACGCCGTAGTTGCAGTGCCCGAGCCAGCAGTTTTCGATGGTGATGTTGCGCGAGTAGGAGATCGTTATCGGCTCGCTCACATTGCCTATCTGCTTTGATTGGATGGTGACTCCAGTGGCGTTCGCAAGGAAGACCTGGCCGACATCGCCGGCGATCGAAGCACCGCCGAGATCGACGTTCGCCAGATAGACCAGCGGCTTGCCGTTGACGGTGTTGTTCGTCGGGATGTGGTGGGTGGCGAGGTACGTGTAGTAGACCGCTCCGCCCATCCCGCATTCGGTCATCTGGTTGGACCACATCGTGTCGTTCGTGGAGTCCTGGTCGAAGTAGACGGCGTAGACCCCCGAGTAGGTGGCCGAGAGCACGTTGTTCGCGATCAGGCAGTTGTCGTCCTCCCAGGCCTGGATGCCGTAGGTGCCGATGCCGGTGATGGTGTTGCCCATGATCCTCGAGCCGTCGCTGTAACGGATGTGGACCGAGGTCCTGACGTTGGCGAACGTGTTGCCGTTCACATCGAGGAATGGACCTGCGTAGCAGTAGACACCATAGCCCGCGTTGGCGAAGGTGCAGCCGGTCACGCTGACGCCGCTGGTGCGGTAGAGCATGACGGCGCCGCTCACGTTGTTGATCGAGAGGCCCGCGATGTGGAGGTTCGAGACATTGCCGGCGATGACCTCGCCAGCGGCGGTCGGAACGACAACGCCGCTCATGTCGCCGTTATGATAGTACATCACCTTCTTGCCGTTCACCGAGTTGTCCTCGGTGATCGTCAGCGAACCGAAGTTCGCCAGCGAGCCGCCACTGAGCTCGATAGAGCATCCGGTGAGCGTGTTGTTCTTGACCTTTGATCTGTCGGCGTACTGCAGGGACATGCCCGTGCTGCTCGCCTTGTAGACCGTGTTGTTCTCGATCGAGGCCGCGACGCAATCGGTCGTAAGCATCCCGGTGGTTGAGCTGAAGGCCTTGTTCCATGTGACCGAAAGCGCGTCACAGTAAGAGGTGGCGATGCCGCAGTAGCAGAATGAGACGTTGTTCTGGGTCACGGTGACCTGGTCCGCATACTGGATGTACATGCCGTAGGTGCTCGGATGGCTGCAGTCGTTGCCCTGGACCAGGATTCGCGCCAGTCTGCCACTGGAATATCCCTGGATCTGCAAGCCCGCCTGGCTGTTGTGCGTCAGGACGTTGTTCGTTACCGACACGTCGTGCGAACCGTCCCTGACCATGACCCCATAGTTGTTGTGGCTGACGAAGCAGCCGTTGATCGTACCATTGGCGGTATGGTAGAGATGGATGCCAGCTCCCGAGAATAGCGATACGCTGCCGGTCGAGACGGCGTTCTGGATCACGCAGCCTTGGATCTTGAAGTGCTTGGTGACGTTGCCGATGAAGATCCCCGCGCCAGTATCGTTGGCGTTGATGTCGAGGTTCTGGATGAGGAACGGATTGCTCACCGTCCCGTCGCCAGGCCATCCCTCGGCGGCCGCCTTCGCTCCGAAGGCGGCATCGCTGTCGATCCTGAAGGGCGCGTGCCCGATCTTGCCTGCGGCGATAGTCGCGAACACTGGGCTGGGGCCGCCGGTCGGCACTCCAGCAGCCGAGACGCCCGTGGCCTCGAAGACCTCGAGCATGACGGCGAATCCCGTGGACACGAACAGCGCCGCGATGAACAGGGCCATGGCCTTGCTCTTGCGAACGTTGCCATCGCCCTCACTAGCTGATGCTGCTGTACTCAGAATCTCAACCCCACAATGGAGTCCCTTCTCGGGACCGAGTTTTCTAGAGGCGGGGCGGGTGATAATGGTTGCGATGTTGGCGTCTGAATCTCATTCTACTTAGTCCTGCATCCCTCTTGTCACTCCTCCAACAACACAACCTGAGCCTTTTTCGGGAACTTCTACGGAGTGTCTGCGAGGTGTTACTTGCGCTGAACGCTGAGAACATATTCGGCAATTTCATTGACATTCAGGGTCGTTATCTAGTCATTCTAGTCTCCGATGATCCTCTCTTCGCACTCTTCGAACTCGCGGTCTCCATAGTTCTGGAATGCATCGACCTCGGCGAGCGCGGGCTGAGAGCATCCAAGTCCTTCACCAATACGATTCAGGCATATTTGATTCGACGTCTGTGGGTTGGATGCGGAGACCGACTCGGTGTCCAGTTCGTAGAACCTCCCGAGCCCAGGGTCGTAGTGCCTCGCCGAGAGGTAATACAGGCCGGTCGGCGTGTCCCTGATCTCGCTCGCGTACGTGGCTCTGCTCGTTCCGGTCGTGGTGACCGGCGTCCCGAACGGCTTGTACGCAATGACGCTGAAGAGCGGCGTGGCGAAGTCGCCGTTGTTCAGGACCATTCGGACCGAACCGAGCGCGTCGCAGACGTACGACTGCTTCTCAGTCGGTGAGACGACCCTCAGCTCGAGCTTGCTCCCTAGGTAGAGGTACTTCCATCCCTTGTTGTCCGAACCTACTTCGCAGATTGTGTCATAACCTTGGTAGACATAGCGGTGACCGTCCCGGACTCTTCGGTCTTCGCCCTACGTGTATGATGTTGCTGTGCTCGAACCTCATCCCACACTGGATCCCCTCGAACGCACCGAATCCTGGTGCAGGCGGTGAAATGCTTCTGATGGTCAAGAAGGACGACCCCGATGCACGTTAGTAGAACCTGAGAATCATAGAACCCCGACACAATCCAAGGAATGACCGATGAGGGACTCGTGTTTCAGGGATACCCCATCGCCCTATTGATTGCGAAATAATGCCCGACGATGGCTATGAGACCAGGCGGAGGATAGCCATTCTCGTGATGGTACAACGTAAACCAGGCATATACAGGGGTCGATCCCCTGAAGAATACAGTCCCAGCAACCAGTTTGTTCTCGTGATAGATGACGAATCCTTTGTTGGACTCGTACTTCATAAGGAACTCCGTTCCCTTCCAATGGAAGATAGGGTCGAGCTTGGACGCCTTTTCGATATGGGCGATATCCATGTGCTTCGAGTCTTCAATCGTTGTTAGGTCCTTCTTTCGATCGTATCTCAGGGTTATCTGAGTGGAATCGAATGAGCCCTCGAATAGAGTCCCGAACTTCTTGCGTGTCTTCAGAGTGACCAGGACTCGCGAGTCGTCTCTGAGTTCCCAGTTGTTCCAGACCCAACTCGTAATGACCCAGTCGAACTTCCGGCATATCCAGAACTCAGGATTTGAGGCCTCAGGCATCTTATCAGCAGGCAATGGAATCATAACCATAGACTTCGCGAATCCTCATGAAGGGACTTAGCTCTATTCTTACCTCAGCTCCGCTCGAAGCGATTGGGTTCTGTCGCTTTCACGATGACTGACCTCATCAATTCCCATATCAACTCCCCACCCTCTAACCTCCCCTATATCTCATATCATTGAGCATACCTCCATAGTAGGAGACGAATGCCTTCATCCCTTGGCTGACAGGAATGCCGATTTCCCTCGATCCTCCGATTAGGGAAGCAACAGTCGCCACCTCTCCTAGGACTTCCGCCGTGTTCACTGACATGGTGCGCACTCCGTCGGTGATGCCTTCCCTGGTCGCATAGCTCGCCGTCTTCGCTGATGCGAAGCGATCCGTGAAGGTGGCTTTCAGGAGGTCATAGGGCTTGACGCCCTTTGGAACTGCCTTCGCAAGGATTTTGGCAAAAGCCCCTCCCGAAACCAGGCCTGTCACTCCACCGACAATTCCACCGTAGGCCGCACTTTCCACCATCTTACCCAGGTTCCAGTTCGATTTCGCGCCCGCAGACAATGCCCCTTCGAGAGCCCCGCCCGCCGCGCTGCTGATTCCCCCGACAACCATTCCATTCAGGACGGCACTGGAAGCGATCAGTGACGTCCCCATGGTCAGGCCCGCGAGCCCCCCGGCAACCATTCCACCTAGCATTGCAGCTCCAGTGGCCTGAAGGTCGCCACCCGACATCACATAAGTTGCAATCCCACCAATGACAGCCCCAACTACCGCTCCGATTGCTGCTGCGATTAAGTTGAAAAACCGGCCACTCGGGTCTGCGTGAATCAGCGGGCTATTCACACAGTACACATACCTGTTTAGGATTTGCGGTCTAGCCGGTGAGCCGAGCTCCGGATCCAGCGCATAGAACCTCCCCAGTTCCGAATCATAGTACCTCGCCGACAAGTAGTACAGGCCGCTCGGCGTGTCTCGAATCTCGCCCGCATACGTCACTTTGCTCGTTCCACTCGATACGATTGGCGTCCCGAACGGCTTGTATGTCCTTGCGCTGAACAGCGGCGTGTTGAAGTCGCCGTTGTTCAGGACCATTCGGACGGAGCCGAGCACGTCGCAGACGTACGACTGCTTCTCCGTCGGGGAGACGACCCTCAGCTCGAGCTTGCTCCCTAGGTTGAGGTACTTCCACCCCTTGCCATCGGAACCGACCTCATAAATCGGGTCATGGCCCAGGTAGACGGTCTTGTTCGTGTACGCGCCCTCGACCGTCTTCGCCCTCGCGCCGTTCGCGTCGTAGTAGTAGGAGGCGAGGGTAGTGAGTGGCTGCCACCCTCCCGCGTAGACCTGCTTCTTGACCGCGGTCATCCGTCCGAAGGAGTCGTAGGTGTAATTGTAGCGGACGTTCATCGAGATCTCCTTCCAGACGATGTTGCCGTTCGAGTCGTGCGTGTATGTCCATGTCCCGTCCGAGGTGATCTTGCTGTACGTGGTGTAGGTGCAGGTCCTGTTCGTCCCGGCGTCGTTCTTCCAGAGCCTGTCGCCGACGCCGTTCGTCGTGTACCCGAACATAATCGTCCCGAACGTCGAGTTGGCCATCGCTTTCGTGATCCGCCCGAGCTGGTCGTACCAGTAGAACTCGTTGCCAGCGCTTCCCACGGCGTCCCTGATGCTCCAGACGTTGCCGTCGGCGTAGTAGTCGTAGAAGAGGTCGACGATGACGCTGTTCGAGTACGTCTTGCCCTTGATTTCCTGCACGAATCCGCGGCTGTTGTACCAGTACGACATCGACGAGTTCGAGTTGCCGTACTTCTCGACCGCGATCGCGTCGTCCTGGCTGTACGTGACGTTGAGCAGCGGCGCGTTCCCGATCTTCATGTCGGTAGGTCGGGTGTAGCGGTCGTAGGAGTAGGTGATCCTCTTTCCGTCGGGATAGTCTACATAATCCACGTCGCCCACCGCATTGTAGTGGTATCCGAATGTGAACGAGTTGGAATCGATCCTTTCCGTGACGGATGAGATGAGATCCCTGTTGTTGTACTGGCAGACAATGTAGCCGATGGAGTTGGAGCGATTCGTGACCAGTCCTTCGGCGTTGTAGGTCGTCCTGATCGTGTCGTCAGTCCCCGACACACGGACGATATTCCCCGACGGGTCGTATGAATTCGCCGTCACAGAGTTGCTCCTCGAGGTTGCGGTGAGGAGCCTCCCTCCTTCATCATACGTATAGGATTCGCTCTTCGAGTCCGGATAGGCGATCGACGTCTCACGCCCGAGCGAATCGTAGTATGTCCGGGTGACCTCGTTGCTCGACTGCCGGACAATGAGAGTCTGTCCCAACGCGTTGTAGGTGACCTTGGTGCTGTGGTATGACGACGCGGAGTAGAATTCCCTTGTCTCATTGAGTTGCCCCAACAGGTCAAGAACGGTCACGGTTTTGTGCCCAAGTTCGTCGAGCGCGGTGACGGTCCTGTTCCTGTCGTCGTACGAAACGGTGCTGGTGGTGCCATCATTGCTCCTGACAGAGGTCGTGCGTCCCTTGTAGTCGTAGGTGCACTTCGTGACTCTTCCCATCTCGTCCACGGTTCTCGACGGCTTGTCCTGCCACGTGTTGTATACGGTCGATGTCGAGTAGACCGTGGTCCCCGCGCCGAGGCGCTGGATCTTGAATTCCCGGCCAATTGAATCATACCTGGTCATCACCTTCTGGCCCAGCTCATCTGTGGCAGTGACCTTGTTCGACGCGTCGTCGTACGCATAGGTGCTGTATGTTCCGTCTGAGTTATTTCTCCTGACCACCCTCCCTAGAACATCGTACTGCGTGCTTGTCGTGTGGCCGAGCGGGTCGGTACTGGACAACACCCTTCCGTTGCTGAGGTCGTACGAGTAGCTCGTCTTCGGGAGTTCTCCGCCCAGGTAGTACAGCTGATCGCTATAGCGGAAGTCGTCGTAGTAGACGCGGAACTGATCGCCTAACCCTGGCGGCCCCCATGCCGCCACGCAGGTCGTGTAGAGCTCGAAGCGGACCTTGTCGCATCGTTCCCAGTTGATCGTCCAATCCGACCCAGGATACAGAGTTCTTTGGATCCAAGTACTCTGGGTCGGCATTCCGCAGATGACCTTGACTGTCGGATCGGCCGTGGTCCTGTTGTTCCCCCCCTGATACCAGCACGCAAGCCAGTATGTGTAGTTCGCGTAGTTCACACCCGCGGAGTCATAGAGCCTCATCCTGATGCCGGAGTCCAGGGAGTCCGTACCGTCCCCGTTGTGCCGGTACATGTCAGAGTACATCCAGACCGAGAGCCTTGTCACCCTGCTAGCGTAGAAGTCCTTGTAGTACAGTACTGTTCCGTAGTCCGTTCCGCTAGTCCACGAGAACGACTGCTGGATGGAGCGGGATTGCGAGTGCCATTGGGTCGAGGAGTATTGGTTGGTAATCCACGAGGTTGCTCCTGCGGTCCAAGAGTTGTCCCAATCGAGGTTCTCTTGCTTCTCCGCAATCCTCATGGAGATGGGATACGTGTACTTATTCGAAGACGAGTAGTCGGTGTACGTCATCCTTCCCGTGCCATCCATCGACCACACCAGATTGCCGTACTTGTCATATCCCGACCTCGTGTACGTCCACCCTGTAGCCAGCTTGGATCTTGTCTCGATCTGACTCCCTTCGATGTCGTAGCTCAGGTAGGTCTCCTGTGACACCGACTTGGCATAGTCCTGATAGGTGAATGACCCGACCGGCCGGTTGTGGATCCCGAACTTGATCGAATTGGGGTAGAAGCTTGGGGAAGAATACGTGAACTGATCGCCGTTGTAGACCTCTGGAACTCTCGGGCTGACGTACAGGGTCTTCCCGGAGTTGTCTTGGATCTCAAACGTCGCTGCGATAGGGAACGCACGGATGCTGCTCGTGTAGGGCGTCAAAGTGAGGCTGGACGAAGTGGCTGTCCCTTGGATGGCCGTTCCATCGTCCAGCTTCATCAGTACCTTCATGCCCGAAGTGAGCCCGACGATTTCGATGCCTGTCCTCGTTGCCTTGCTCGTCGCGTCCCACATCGCTGTCCCCGAGTAGAGCGCGTACAGTGTTCCGGTGAGGTAGGTATTCGTCGTGACTCCAATATCCGAGGCCTTTACCGTGAGCATCAACCACTGGCCCGTTAGGGTCGGCATCGGTCCACATCTGACGCTGGCAACCTGGTAGTAGGGTGCGGTGCTGATCAGGTCCGTGGTCCCGCCCCAGTAGACTCTGTGCCACCTGTTATCTTGGGCGAGATAGAACTGAAGTGCCATCTCGTACGGAAGCCTGCCATTGGTCAGCTGGACGAATTGGATGATGGTATCCGTTGGGGAGATTGCCCATCCAGGATTGTCGTTGATATACCCGTGATAGTGACTGCTGTAGTCCGTCCAGTAGCTTGACAGATAGCAGTTGTAGTGATACTGGTTGCTACTGACCGCATTGTCAGGATCCCATGCCCAATTCAAATCAACAGTTCCAGGATAGTAGTAGCTATAGACCGGCGTCGATCCCCAAGGCTCTCCATCGTCGCCAACCACCGAGTTCCATCCATTGTATCCAAGAATGGTCTTTGGCAGATTCGACTTGTGGAAACCCCTGGAATACGAATAGGCATCGCCGCCCCACACGTCCAACATCGGCATTGAGAACGAGTAGTTGCCCCTGAAATACACCCGCATGAACGCGGGAGGTGAAGCGAGAGGAGGCCTCGACATGACTAGTATGTTGCTACCGACGCTCCTGTCAAGCAGTGCTCCGTTCGATGCCACTAGATCGACGACGCAGCCTGAAGGAATGCCGCTAAGCGTTATGGTAAGGCTCTTGTAGATACGCACATTGTCGAACCAGACACTCATTGGGCTCCCAGTTCCATCGTCGGAAGCCTTTATCACGAAGTACTTAATCGCGCCGCTCTGCCTGAGTGGTGCCCCGTTCTTCACTACAGCGCCGTCGATGAAGATGTCGTATGTGCTATTCGAGTTGACGCGGATGCCAACGTCGTACCAGGTGTTCGCAAGGCATGGCGCTGCGTTCACATACTGGCCCGCTGAGTTGACGTACTGGAAATAGCCATTGTAGGCGATGATGTCGACGCGGCAGTAACTAGCCGACCTCGCCTGAATCATGCCCCGGGCACCCGTTCGGTCTACCTTGAACACGGTCTGGATTATGAACGAGCCGCTCTGATCTGGAATGGTGTATTGGACGTTGCAGCTCAATGTTCCGCTTGTCCTGTTCAGCTTCAGAGCTGGTGAAATCGCGGGATCCACAGTCCCGTCGAGGGTCGAGGAGCAGCCCGAGCCTATGTTGCGTTGCCAATCGGAGTAGTCCCAGTCATCGAAGGCGTCGTCGAGAATCTTCCCGCTTGTGGTGCGATCAAGGGCTTCTCCTCCCTGGAACGAGTTCTGGTTCGAGGTGTTCGCGTAGGTATAGAACGACTCGTGCCCGAGTGCGTCCCTGGTATAGATCTGGTTACCCCAGTCGTCGTAGTTCATGTACTCGGTGGAGTTCACAGTGGGTGAGGTGCCAAGGTAGGTATCTATCCTGGCCGGCTGACCTGCCAGGCTGTACCAGGTCACCTTCGCCTGAAGTTGCGTCCCGCTTGAGCTCTTGATCGTTTCCCTAGAGGAGGCGAGGGAGGAACGGAATATGTATTCGTTCCACCCTTGAAGCGCGCCAGTCTCGTTGTAGGTGCTGACCTTGGCGAAGACGACTCTCCCATTGATTATCTTGTAGTCGAAGTTTGTCTGTCTGATCAATGGGTTCGATACGAGTGTACCGTTCCGAAGCGATTCTTTCGTGACCATCCAGGTGCTCATCTCGGTACACGGCGTCAGATCCTGCGCGAACGACAGGTTCGTGCATCCGCCCGTCGGATAGAGGACTCCCCCAAGGATGTAGGATGCCGTGTTGTTGTAGTAGAACGTCGTCACTCTCCCATCCGGATCGGTGACTGTCCTCAGGAAGTACTTCGTGGCCGAGGCGATGGTATGCGAAGCATAGGTGTAATTGACCTTCTTCCCGTCAGGGCGCGTGACCTGCGCGAGCCTACCCCCGCCGTCGTATGCAAAAGAGACCGAGCGCCCTAGTGCGGTCCCTGACTCCGTGATTGCCGAGAGGCGGTCGCTCGAATATGTGAAATTCAGACAGTTGTATGGCACGGTCTCGCCGCTCGCCTTCGGGTTGTAGTTGTCAAGGTCCGAGACCATCAGCAGCTTGTGAGGCGACGAAGATTCGAACTTGTACCTTTGCCCCGATGCGGTTAGGAGCTCGTAAAAGCGGCTCCCTCCCATGGTCACGTCCCTGAGGACGAACTGAGCGTCAGCGTGACACACGAACTCCTTGGAATTGCCCTGATTTCCCCATTGGATGATATAGCGTTGGCCGTTGGCGAGACACACGCAGACATCGTCCATCCAGGGAAGATCGAGAGACCAGTACTCGCCGATGTTGCAGAATGGGAAGGACTTAGTACCATACGCTGTGCCATTGGACCAGAAGTACCTCGGCTGCTGGTATATTCGCGAGAGACCTAGCAGCATCCCCGCTCTTCCTTCGATGGCGACGTCTGTCTGGCTGAGCGTCATGAGGCCAGAACCGGGCGATACATAGTCGCTATTCATCTGGAAGTAGGTGCCATAAGGTGAGAGACCGTCACGGTTCCAGGGATTGGACGGCGCCCCAGGCGTGCCGAACGGAAGAGGGATGCTAGCGAACTTCACCGTCTTGGTCCCGCCATTCACCTCTGTCCATGCGATGGACAGAACGTTGGCAGGGTTGTATGAGCAGGTGAGCCCCTTGACTGTGACCCCCGAGGCGGCGGTGTAGATGCATATTGGGGTCGACCATGACCCCCCGAACTCTCCCCTCTGCGTGTAATATACCGCCCGCTGCCCGGGCGACGAGACGTATGCGAGATGCAGAACGCCATTGGCGTCGATGGCTATGCTCGGGCTGGCCACTCCCGTGGCTACATTCGTCGGCCCGATCATCGTACCATTCGGGTAGAGTTCTGCATATCGTACGTAGCCGTTCGTGCCCAGGTACGCGACATGCAACGCGCCGTTCATGGAACTTGCCGCCGAGAAGTTGTTGGCCTTCGATGTTGTGCTCATTCCGAGGTCCTTCGTAATCGCCGCGCTCCAGTTCGTGATTCCGGTGCAATACGTATAGTCCACACTCGATGACGAGCCGAGCGTGTGTAGCAGACTCATGTTCCCGTTGGACCCTGGCATCAGCACGTAGTAATTCGGACTGGCCACGTAGTCGTTCTTCCAAAGTGCCTCATTGTAGAATGTCAGCCCATCAAAAGACCTCTGCACGAGGTGATACTCGTCGAGTCTCCAGCGGTAGTACTCCTCGTCCCACCATCTCGTTTCATAGAGGTAGTTGATCCAGAACGAAGAATCCGTGCCGACTGTGATAGTGATGGGCCAGGCCCATGTCATCTCTATGTCCTGAATAAAGGGGCATATTTGAACACGGGATTTCCAGACGATCTTGTCCCCTTGGATCGTTCCTCCCTTGAAGTAGATGTAATACGAGGTGTCTATCCACCCCACGCCCACCACTCCGTTCCGCGAACTCACATCGAAGCCCGTTCCGCTGCATGGGCAGGTTCCTTGGGGGAGAGGGTAGGCCGGGCCCCATGTTGAGCCATCAGGGCTTGTTGAGTAGACGATACCACTTCCGCTGAAGTAGAACAGCCAGTAGTTGCCGTTGTACCAGAACACCTTGCGCTGAGAGCCGAACTCGGTCGCCTCTCCCGTCGACGGATTCGCTACGAACGTTGGATCAATCGACCGCATCCCCGCGGGAAAGGTTACTCGCAGGGCCGTCATGTCGGATTCATGAACTGCGCGACTCACGACATCGAGGTCCCCCGCCTTGGCATCGCTCCAGTTTACTTCCAGAACCGCCTTTCCAGCTCCAAGCCTCACGTTGAACTCGGGTGATGCGATCCTTTGACCGCTGTAGACGTCCAGGCCGACCGGGTTGGTAGTACCATCGCGCAAAACGGCCTCCTTGTTCGGGGCGATAATCCAAACGACGCTCCAGGTCCTGTAGATTGGCGAGATGCAGTCAAGCGTCGCGGTAATCTTGACAGGCCTAGATCCTTCGAATTCATACAGCATGTCCATTTGACCGGCGACATCCGATGTCACTCCGTCGGTCAGTACGTAACTGAGATCGAGGACACTCTCCGTGGCCACAAACACCTTGCCTTCGGCCGGGACAAGTTCTCCTCGATCGGTCTCGACGGTGAAATAGGAGCTCTCCACGACCTTGGTCGCATCAGTGGCGACGAGGGATACGTATCCCGGCATGGAGGCGTTGAGATGATAGGCTCCGAACTGCGTCCAGTACGACACCTCTTCTCCATCGATCGTCACGTAGGAATTGGGCACAACACCGATAGGATCGGAAATTGACGAATACGAGGAATCCCAGTAGCCTTCAAGCGAGCCAGGAGGCAGATTGCCTGCCAGAGTTGGTGCCTCTGCAATCGAATCCGATTGATTGCAGAGTGCCTGCAATTCATCAATGGCTGCGTCCGATCCCTCTATCCGCCCTACTGGTCCCCTTGTTTGCTCTGCACCTACGTTGGAGGCGAGAACATGAAACGCGGTCACCAGCATCAGGATGGCGCATGCTACGCTTGTAATCCGTCGCGCGAGTTCGTTCATATGGAATCGCCGTCGAGAATCGTACAAATGAGTTTCGTCTAGCAGGATATATCTGTTTCGCGATCAGACAACTCCTGTAGAATCTCCGCAGAGTGGGACTCCGAGATTCCCGAATCCTTGACGCCCTCTTAGACGATTCCTTTGGTTCGGAATGGGTGCTTCCCGTCCAGGTTCCCCGGGCGCAGACAAAGCCTTTTTACCCCTCGGCCCCATGCGCCCTCGACCTGAATTGGATATCCTCCTGTTCATCCTCAGCTTCGTCATCATCCTCCTCGGATGCGAGTTCTTCACCAACAGCGTCGAGTGGCTGGGGAAGCGTTACAACCTCTCCGAGGGGGCGGTCGGCAGCGTCCTCGCCGCCGTGGGCACCGCGCTGCCCGAGACCCTCATCCCCCTGATCGCCATCATCTTCGTCGGCGGCCAGGCGGGTGAGGACATCGGCGTCGGCGCGATACTCGGCGCTCCGTTCATGCTCGCCACCCTGGCGATGTTCGTCTGCGGCCTGGCGCTCTTCCTCTTCGCCAAGCGGAGGGGCACGAGGACGCTGCACATCAACGGCAAGCTCATCCGCCGGGACCTGAGGTTCTTCCTCATCTGCTACTCGCTCGCCGTCGTCGCGGCCTTCATGCCGCCAGACATGCAGGCGATCCGCTGGATCATCGGCTTCGTGCTCATCCCGATCTACATCTACTACACCTACGTCACGGTGAAGAAGCGCGAGGGGGCATGCGAGCCCGGCGACCTGAAGTGCCTCCACTTCCAGGACTACGCCGACCGGTTGCGCGGCAACAAGTCAGAGAGCGCGAACCCGGACCACGTCTCGGAGGCGTTCCGCAAGGCCGTCTACGTCAAAGAGCCCCCGACCTACCTGATCTACGTCCAGACCTTCATGGGCCTGCTCGCGATAATCGTCGGAGCGAACATCTTCGTGAACCAAATAGACTCGCTGTCCGAAGCGTTGAACATCAACCCGACGATCATCGCGCTGCTCATCGCCCCGATCGCGACGGAGCTTCCGGAGAAGTTCAACTCCCTCCTCTGGATCCGCGAGGGCAAGGACACGTACGCGATCGGCAACATCACCGGGGCGATGGTCTTCCAGAGCTGCTTCCCGGTGACGATCGGCATCCTGCTTACCAGTTGGCACATCAACCTGGCGGACCCGGTGCAACTGCTGCAGGCAATAGCGATATTCATCGCCCTTCTGAGCGGCGCGATCCTCTACTGGCGGTCGAGCCATCGCGAGCTGCACATGTCCGGCCTGATGATGGGCGGCCTGCTCTACGCGCTCTTCATCGTCCTGGTTCTGCTCGAGGTCGGCTGAGGTTATCAGACTAGCTACCTGTGGACGAATGCATTTTCTACCGCCTCGTCCTCGGGACCTCGATGCCCGAGACCGTCAGGATCGGCCAGGAGGATGAGGACCGCCTGGACCGCAGCAGGAGGCTCGGCTGGCTCGACGTTGACAGGATCGGAATGGCGCGATTCCTCGTCGTCGGGGCGGGAGCGCTCGGCAACGAGGTCATCAAGGACCTGGTGCTCTCTGGTGCGCGCCACGTCGTCCTCGTCGACATGGACCGCGTCGTGAGGTCCAACCTCAACCGCTGCGTCTTCTTCAGGGAGGAGGACGCACGTCTTGGCCTGGACAAGGCGACGGTCGTTGCGAGGAGAGCAAGAGAGCTTGACCCGGACGTCGAGATCGATGCCGTTGTTCGCAGGATCCAGGACCTGCCATCGACGACGTTCGAAGAAGTGGACATCATCTTCGGATGCCTGGACAACGTGGCGGCGAGGATGCACGTAAACGCGGAGGCGTATCGAAGCTCGACGCCGTACATCGACGGGGGAACGAGCGGGGCGCTCGGAAAGGTGCAAGTCGTGATTCCTCCCGGCCCATGTCTCCAATGCGCGACCAATGCCACTCATTCGAAGGTGCTCGAGAGGCGATTCAGCTGCACCGGCTCCGACGTCTCGTACTTCGAACCGAAGCTCGCCGCCGAGATCACCACGACGAGCGTCATAGCGGCGATACAGGTCCGGGAGGGGCTGAAGCTGCTGAGCGGGGCGGGGGACAGGTGCCTTGCTGGCATGCTGTTCTACGACGGACTGAACAACCGGACCGAGGTCTTCGAGGTGCAGCTGGATGAGTCCTGCCCGGTGCACCCGCGCCATTCTGCCTGACCTGCCAGGGTGGTTATCAGTTAGACTAACTGTGACGGATAGGATTAATCAACCTCAGAAGGGTCGAAACCCCGTGATACGATGGTCGTGCACATCCGGGTGAGGAACGCGGAGACCGGCTCCACGGTGGACATGGAGCTCGAGAACGAGAACACCGTACACGAGATCATCGAGGGCGCGGCGGGCTATTGGGAGAAGGATCCAGGCGCCTACGTAATCAGGAAGGGGAAGAAGCTGCTCAAGGGACAACAGAGCGTTCTCGAGTCGGGGATCGCCGAGGCCGACGAGCTCGAGCTTCTTCCGGACCCCGAGGGCGGCTGAATGCCCCTGCCGAGGGACCTCCTACTCAAGCGCATCGGAAACGAACTGGCGATATGCCAGAGATGCCTCCGGCATCCAATCCAGATCAACTCAGAGGCGCTCAAGCAGATACCGCTCGAGATCGAGGTCAGCCTGACTCAGATCCCCGCGATGGAGAAGGTGGATGGTGTGCTGAAACGGCGCTACCACCACCGCTTCCGCATGACCATCACCGAGGAGTATCCGTTCGTCAAACCCCAGGTCGTCTGGTGCTCGCCGATCTTCCATCCGAACATAATGCTTCCAGAGGACGGGGGACTGCTTTGCAGCAAGCAGCTCGAGGGTTGGACGTTCAACTCCACCCTCCTCATGTTCATCAAGGGGATCGAGTACCTTCTCCTCAACCCGAACCCGAGGAGCCCATTCGGCACGCCCTCCTGCACCGAGGCGGCGGAGTACTTCAACACGCATGGGACGCCACAGCCCCCGATGGCCAAGGTGCCGAAGCCGAAGGTGGTGGGCCAGACTTGAGGCCGAACGTCGTCGGAGCGAACGAGGCGAAAATCGAGGAACGTACTCCGCCGCCGAAGGAGTTGCGCACCGCGCACCGGTGGCTGAGCGCCAACTCAAGGCTCGCGTTCGACGCCTCGGAGGACAAGCTCGACCTCTACGTGTCGAAGCTCGCCGAGGAGAAGATCAGGAACCACGCGATGAGCAACGCCGATCAGAGGCTCGAGGTGATGGGCTTCTTGCTGGGGAACGTCTACCGCCATGAAGGAGTGACCTACAGCCTCGTCAGGGACGTGGCCACGACCGACCTCCAGGCATCGTCCGTCCGGGTGAGGTTCCAGCCCGAGGCGATGGAGAAGCTCTTCGAGTCGATCGACGATTGCGGCTTCAGCTATCTCGTGGTCGGTTGGTATCACTCTCATCCGGGCCACGGATGCTTCCTTTCCTCCATCGACGTCGACACGCAGAGGGCGATGTTCGACAAGCCCTATCACTCGGCGTTGGTGATCGACCCGCTCCGTCGCGAGATCGAGGCGTTCCGCATCGAGAACGGTATTGCGGTGCCGAGGCCATTTGCGATCTATTGGGACCGGCACCAGAACCCATACTACGGCGAGACGGTCGTTCGCAGGAGACTGATCCGGAAGGCGGAAGAGAAGAAAGAGGTCTGAGCTCAGACCCAGATCGCGTGCCTGCGGCGCATCATGTGCTCGGTCTGATCGAGCTTCTGCATCAGGACCGGCACGAGCGAATCCAGCAAGAGGTAGGAACTCGCCTCGAACAGCGTTCCCAACGGAGCGAGCTTCGGGCGGTTCTCGTCCCGGCGGACGGGTAGCTCGACCACAATGGTGGAGGCGGAGGCGAGCTTGGAGTGCGCGTTGCTCGTGAGCAGCGCCACCTTCGCTCCGATCCGTCCGACGATGTTCGCCGTCTGTATCGCGGACATCGTTTCGCCTGTGTTCGAGACGATTACAACGAGGTCGCCTGTCTCGACTATCGGCGTCGTCGTTTCCCCTATGAAGTGCACATCCAGGCCCAGCTGAACGAGCCTGACCGAGAACGCCTTGGCCACCAGGCCCGATCGCCCGACCCCGTAGACGAAGATCTTCTTGGCGCCGATTATCGCGTCGACGAACTGCTCCACCGCCTTGTCGTCGACCGCCTCAAGGGCGCGATGCGCCTCGGTGACGATGTAGGAGGCCGCTTCCCTCATTAGTCCTCATCTTCCTCGTCATCATCCTCATCGTAACTGGTGGTCTTGGAGCCGCGCTTCCCTGGGGCGGGCTTCTTGCCCTTCTTCTCCTTGCCCTCCTTCTCCGGCTTCTCGCCCTTCTCTGGCTCCTTCTTCGCCTTCACGTCCTTGGCGACCTTCTTGGTGAGGATGCGCTCATAGATGACCTTCATGTACATCGCGTCGTGCTCGAGCAGCGGCGACGACGATATGATCGTGCAGTTCGGGTTCGCCTCGACCAGGTACTCGGCCAGGGGCTCGAACCGAAGATCGCCCTTCTTGATCGGCGTGACGCGCTTCTCGTTGCCCGCCTCGTGCTCGACGCCTGAGAAATGAGTGTAATAGATCTTGCCGACGTACTTCTTCGTCTTGTCGAAGAGCTCGCCGAAGTCCGAAGGCTCACGGAGGGAGCCGTTCTGCCGCGCGTGGTGATGTGCGAAGTTGATGATCGGCACCGGTCCCTTGATGTCGTCGCAGAGCCCGAGGACCTCGTCGAGGGAGCCCCAGACCTCCTGTCTTCCCGATATCTCGAGGCCGAGCTGCGGCTTGATCTTGTTGGCCTTCCACCAGGAGACGACCTCGCCGATGTTCTCCTCCACGATCTCCTTCGCCTTCTTCTTGCTCAGCTTGCCGTAGAGGCCGACGTGCGTGGTGATCATCACCCCGCCCATCTGGTTCGTCATCAGACCGGCCCATCGAATCGAGTCCATCGACTTCCTCGTCAGCTCTGTGTTGCTGGTGAGGTCCATGTAGTACGGGGTGTGCATGCTCAGCTCGACGTCGAGCTCCTTCCCCATCTTCCCGAGGACGTTGAGCTCCTTGTAGTTCTGGACCAGGCCCGAGGCGAGCGTGATCAGGGAATCGTCCTCCGCGATCTCCTCCTCGAGGTCCGTTATCCTCACCGTTTTCTTGCCCTTCTGGCGGACGATCTCGACGATCAGGTCCCCCTCGAGGTTGATCGGGCTCGCCCCGATTTCCTCCTCATCGGGCGGGCGCTCCACGACGTTCACACGGACCATCTGCACCTCCATCGCGTTCAGGCCGAGGTTGTGCACGTCCTCGATACCGTCCTTTAGCGTCCTACCCTTGCAAGAAAGAGGTATGCCAGCGGGGCCAAAGCGTATCATGAGCACACCAGATATCTCACAGGTTATCAGGGAGGCTCTATTTAAGGGCTCTCGGCTGGCGCAATGCAGGGAGAGCGGCTTCGCTGGAAGCCTCGTTGAGTCGCCCCGCCTGAAGGTCTTCAGAGGACCGCACCAAAGGCATCCAGCAACGACGCCGTTCACAGGCAACCTTTATTAATGACCTCCCTATTAGTGCCCCTACCCAAGGTCGGGAGAGTCAGAGTAGATGAGGCACAACGAGAAGTCGGACCCGAACCTCGTGCTCCTGATCAGCAAGCTGAAGGAGCAGTCGAGGGAGAAGGGCGCCGAGATCTGGCGAGA
>JAJRAL010000193.1 GCA_028679935.1 Methanomassiliicoccales archaeon
AGACGGATGATGGCCCTCGGCCGAACACTTTCGCCCATCCCCCCTCCTCCGCCCTATATAGCCTCTAGACAGAACGGATGGACGTGATGAAATGGGCAGGACCGTTCCGACGTACCGCATGACCCTGGAGTCGATTATCCAGAGCTGGGCGGACTACCGCCGCGCGCTCCCGAAGGACGACCGCGACGCGTTCGACACGATGACCAACCGGGCGAGGATGCACGCCTCCGCCTCCACCTACGCCGCCTTCTCCGACCCGGTGGAAGGGGCGCTGCTCTCCATCCTGCTGGAACAGGAAAAAGAGATACGCGGGCTGAAGGCGCGAGAGCTCGAATGAAAGGCTGGATCATCGACTGCTACCCCGACTACGAGCGCGGGTGCATGATCACCTGGCTCAAGACGGAGCACGGCATCGAGCGCCTCGTCGACCGTCATTTCGTGCCCTCGTTCTACGTGCGCGCCTCGTCTGATAGGATGCGCAGGCTGACCGAGGACCTGCGGACGATCGACGTCGAGGACACCGAGCTGCAGCTCCGCACCACCCTCATGGACGAGGCGCTGCGCCCCTTCCTCAAGGTGACGGTCGAGGATTACGGCTCGTTCTCGCAGGTGGCCAAGCTCGTCGACTCGTGGGGCAGGTACCGCGACTACGAGCTCTACAACGTCGACCTGCGCTTCGACCAGCGCTACTTCATCGAGCGGGGCGTGTTCCCCAACGGACTGGTCGACGTCGACACGAGCTTCCACATGCTCGACTCGCAGGAACGGATCGACTACCCGATGCCGCCGCTGAGCTCGATCCAGCTGAGAGTGGACGTCGAAGCCGCGAGGGGCATACCGACGGCCGAGGACGCTATCGTGCGGGCGAGGATCGACGACGTCGTCATCGACGGGCAGGAGGAGGACGTGATCCGCGGGATCATGGCGATGGTGGCGGAGCGGGACCCGGACGTCGTCTACACCGACGGCGGCGACGACTTCCTGATGGACTACCTGGTCAAGCGGGCCGAGCTCCACGGACTACGGTTCGACCTCGGCCGGGAGAAAGGATTCCGCAAGGGTAAGGGGAAGAGCTACTTCACCTACGGCCGCATCCTCTACAAGGCGCCGGCGCACAAGCTGCGCGGTCGAATCCACATCGACTCCGGCGGGTCGTTCATGTACTACGAGAGCGGGCTGTACGGCCTGATCGACCTCTCCCGCCTCTGCCTCATCCCGGTGCAGGACCTTTCCCGCCTCTCGCCGGGCAGCGCGATCAGCGCCATGCAGGTCACGCAGGCGATGAGGGACGGGCACCTGGTGCTCTGGAAGAAGAACCTGCCGGAGGCGTTCAAGACCGCCGGCGAGCTCCTCGTCTCCGACCGGGGCGGGTTCATCTACGAGCCGGTGGTCGGGATCCACGAGCGCATCGCGGAGGTCGATTTCACCTCGCTCTACCCGAGCATCATGGTGCGGCACAACATCTCGCCGGAAACGGTCGACTGCGGCTGCTGCCCCGCCTCGGAGAAGCTCGTGCCCGAACTGGGCTACCGGATCTGCCAGAGGCGCCTCGGCCTGGTGCCCCGGGTGCTCCGCCCGATCATCGAGCGCAGGATCGAGCTCAAGCGCCTGGTGAAGAGCAACGCCCCGCACAAGGATATCTACGACCAGCGGCAGAAGGTGCTCAAGTGGGTGCTGGTGACGTGCTTCGGCTACACCGGCTACCGCAACGCGCGCTTCGGGCGCATCGAGTGCCACGAGAGCATCAACGCCTATGGACGGGATATCCTGCTGCGCGCCACGGAGATGGCCGAGGAGCGCGGCTTCAGGATCCTGCACGGCATCGTCGACTCCCTGTGGCTGGAGGGCGGTGACGATGCACAGGGCTTCTGCGATGCCGTCAGCAAGGACGTCGGGATCCCACTGGTCCTCGACGGTGTGTACAAGTGGATCGTCTTCCTGCCCGCGACTACGACCGGGGTCGGGGCGCTGAACCGCTACTACGGCCTGTTCGAGGACGGCGAGCTGAAGCTGCGCGGCATCTTCCTGCGCAAGCGCGACACGATAGACCTCGCGAGGGAACTGCAGGATGGCATGCTCGCGGTGTTCTCGAAGGCCTCGGGGTCGGAGGAGTTCAAGGCGCTCATCCCGGAGGCGCTGGACGTGCTCGACTCGTTCCTTACGAGACTACGGGAACGCTCCGTGCCGATGGAGAAGCTGGTGCTGACCAAGCGCGTCTCCAAGGAGCTCGAGGAGTACACGCAGTTCACGCACTCCTACGCGGCGATGAAGCAGATGGAGGAGATGGGCTTCTCCGTGCCGCCGGGACGATCGGTGGAGTACGTGATCTGTGACGGCGAGAGCCGCAACCCCTGGGAGAGGGTGAAGGTGGCGTCGTTCCTCGACGGCAGCGAGGAGTACGACGTGCAGGAGTACGAGGACCTGCTGCTGCGCGCCGCGGCCGACCTGATCGTGCCGTTCGGCTGGGACTTCGAATCGCTCAAGGCGCGCGGAAGGGGGAGAGGGCCAGCGCTGACGTGACTCCCTCATCCAAGCCGAGGAGGGCGAGCGTTATCGGGAGGAGGAGGCAGCCGGTCAGCTGCACCCTACCGATGCCGATCCGGGGAGGGATCAGGCCAACGAATGTGGCGACGATGAGGAGGAGCAGGCCGGGCATACCGGTGAAGGCGAGCACCATGAGCGTGAGAGCGACGAGTAGAACGCGGTTCAACGAGCCGAGCCTGAGGCCACTCAACCTCCGCACGATCCACCTAGATATCCAAAGCATCGCGACGTAGCCGACTGCCGAGCCGACGAGCACCGAAAGGAGGAAGAGCGGGAGCGTGCCGCCGCCGAACGAGGACGAATCGCCGCCAAGCAATTGACCCACCGCCGCCATCGAGCCGCTCCTCACCTTTCCCAGGATGACGAAGGCGAGGACGCTGAACACGGTCGCAGAGGTACCGACGGCAGAGACCGATACGAGGAACCGCCTTGCGCCATTCACTCCCCGCTCGTCGGTCCGATTGGCGAGAGGAGCCGTTACGACAGTGGCGGCGGTGGACGTGATGCCGGGCAGCCATCCGGCGATGAAGCCAGCGAACGCACCAGCCAGCCCTGTCCTCGCTGGAGGAAGCTCCCCGCTCTCATCGACCTGCGACGGTATCGGCCCTGAACGGACGGAAAGGAGGAGGGAAGGGAATCCGAACAGCCCGGTCAGCAGGGGAAAGAGCATGCTCTGCCCGAGGCCGGCGAATATCGTCGCCCCCGGTGGCCGAGCATCCATTGAGATCAGGCCCAACGCCCCCGAGAGGAGGAAGAGCGAGGCGGCCTGCACTAGGGCCAGGAAGCGACGGCGCTGAATCACCCACACGCCCTGCAGGCGCACCCGCCCCGTGCGCGGTGCTCCCGACTTGAACTCGACCGTTCCCCTTGGAGTCCTCACCGCCGGATGGGCAGGGAGGCCCACGCGACATACCGTCCCGATCAGTTCGCCCTCCTCCTTGTGCACCGGGCGCGCGGGTATTATCGAGACCGTCCGAGGGGCAGGCTCGATCGTGCCTTCGCGGCAGTCGAGGACCGCGACCACCGGCGCTTTCCTGGCCTCGGAAAGGACGAGGGCGACTGAGACCACGACCAGGATCCAGGGCACGACCGGAGCGATGAGGGAATCCGCGCTCAGCGGCGGAGACATTGCAACCTGAAGGGGCACGACGAGAAGCATTCCGAACAGCGCTCCGAGAAGGCTGCCCAGGGCGGCGCAGCGCACGGCGTCCATCGCCCGGCCGTCGAGGAGCAGGCGGTGCCCGGGAAGCACCGAGATCACCGTTCCTTCTTCCGGAACGCCCAGGAAGAGCGAGGGCAGGAAGTCGAGGAAGGAGTGAGTCACGGCGGCGGAGACGATTGTGCAGGACAGCAGAAGCGGAGCGAGCCAGGGATCAAGCGAAAAGGAGGCGCAGAGGTCCTGCACCGGCGGTTCGAGCAACGGGAAAGCGGAGACGAGGATGAGCGAAAATGTGTTGACGTGCAGTCCCGGGACCATCCCGCTACATATCCCGAGGGCGCTGCCCGCCGATGAGAAGAGGAGAGCGCAGAGAATCACCTGGACGTCCACTGACAACCGAAGGGCGATGTCTGGGATGGGGCAATCCGATACTCTCAGCCTACCCGAAAATCATTACTAGACGGCGGTACGTTCTGGAAAGGATGCCTGACGTCATCGTGGCGGAGGGGCTGACGAAGAAGTTCGACGAGCTCGTCGCGGTGAACGAGATCAGCTTCTCGATCCATGAGCGGGAGTGCTTCGGGTTCCTCGGACCGAACGGCGCCGGCAAGACGACGATCATCAGGATGATACAGTGCGTCTCGCCCGTCACCTCCGGGAAGCTCCACGTTCTGGGCATGGATGTCACCGACCATTTCCGTGAGATCAAGGCCGTGATCGGCGTCGTCCCGCAGGAGGACAACCTTGACCCCGATTTCCCTGTCAACAAGAACATCACCACCTACGCCCGCTACTTCGATATCGATGCGAAGACCGCGGACAAGAAGGCCAAGGAGCTGCTCGCGTTCATGCAGCTGACGGACAAGGCCAACGCGAAGATCGACGAGATCTCAGGAGGGATGAAGCGGCGGCTGACCGTCGCCCGGGGTCTAGTCAACGACCCCAAGGTGCTCATCCTCGACGAACCGACGACCGGTCTCGACCCTCAGGCGAGGCACCTGATCTGGGACAAGATAAGGGAGCTGAAGAAGGGCGGAGTGACGGTCATTCTGACCACCCACTACATGGACGAGGCGCAGCAGCTCTGCGACCGTCTGGTGATTATGGACCAGGGCAAGATCCTGGTCGAGGGCACGCCTAGCGATCTCGTCAAGCAGCACGTCGGGAACGGCGTGGTCGAGATCATCAACCCGACCGACGAGCAAGAGGCGTACGTCCGTTCGAAGGGGATGAAAGGGGAGCGGGCGGGCGACCGGCTCTACATCTACACTGACGAGAACCAGGAGACGAGGAGGGCGTTGCTCGACAGGTTCCCCGAGGCGAACATCGTCATCAGGGACGCGACCCTAGAGGACGTGTTCCTCAAGCTGACGGGCAGGGGGCTGAAGGAGTGAGCTGGGCGAAGAACATAAGCTGGCGCTCCTGGCGGGTCTGGCAGAGGAACAAGGACGTATTCTTCGTCACCTGGAAGACGAACTTCCTGCCCTCGTTCATCGAGCCGATCCTCTACCTGCTGGCTATGGGGCTCGGCTTCGGCACCTTCGTGCAGCACTTTCCTCCTCCCTACGACAAGATCTCCTACGTCCAGTTCCTCGCGCCCGCGCTGATCGCAATCCAGGCGATGTACGGGGCGTTCTTCGAGTGCACCTACGGCTCCTTCGTCCGGATGCACTTCCAGAAGACGTACGATGCAATCGTTGCGACCCCACTCACGGTCGAGGACGTCATCACCGGAGAGATCATATGGGGAGCGACCAAGTCGTTCCTGAACGGCACCATCGTGATGGTCGTCGTGTTCCTCGCGGGGTTGGTCACGGGGACAGTCCTGATCACCGCGCCTTCCCTGCTGATAATCCCGCTGGTATGCGCGCTCTCGGGTATGGCCTTCGCCTCGCTGGCGATGACCTTCACCGCCCTGGTCCCGAACATTGACAGCTTCAACTATCCGTTCTTCCTGTTCTTCACGCCGATGTTCCTGCTGAGCGGCACGTTCTTCCCGCTCAACGTTCTGCCGCAGGGCATCCAGGACTTCGCGCAGATATTCCCCCTGACGCACACCACGAACCTGATCCGCGACCCTGTGATTGGCATCGTCGGCTGGCAGGATCTGTTCGGGTTGATCTACCTGCTGGTCTTCACGATCATCTTCTTCTATCTGGCGGTTTGGCTGATGAGAAGGCGCCTGGTCAACTGAGAATCCTGAGCTTCCCGTCCCGTACCTCGACCCTGACCAATGTCTTGATCCTGATTTCCAGCTCCTCCTCGAGACTGTGGCGACAATCCCCCTTCTCGACCACCACGATGACATCGACAAGCTCGACGCCCATCGATCTGAAGGCCTGGACGATCGCCCTCAGCGTTCCTCCCTTGCTCAGGACGTCGTCGACCAGCGTCACCCTGTCTCCATTCTCGACGCCGTTCACGTAAAACTCCTTCTCCGAGTATCCGGTGACCTGATGCACGCTGACTTCGCCAGGCAGCCCGTACCTGCGCTTCCTGATGATGTTGTAGGGGAGGCCGAGGCGGAGCGAAAGCGGGACCGCGAGCGGTATGCCCATCGCCTCCGGCGCGCAGATCAGGTCGCAGTTGAAGTCCCCGACGCGCACCACTTCGTCCAGGACCTCACTCAGCACCTCTGGCCTCATGTTCGGGATCCCATCGGTGATGGGGCTGACGAAGTAGTCGTACTCGCCCATGCGCACGATCGGCGACCCCTCCAGATTCTTCTTCAGCAGCTCAAGCGACATGTCGCCGCCTCCTCGCGCTGTGCACTAGGTGCCTCGGACATTATGCAGCGGTGAGCCATACGCGTCCCGAGCGGTGGACTTTCCCTTCCGCTTCCAGTCCTTTGAGCGTCGTCCTCACCAGATCCTCTGACACGTCGATCTGGAATTGGTCCTTGAACGCCTTGCCGATCTCTTCCTCCGTCTTGCCGACATAGAGGGTCTTCGGCAGGAGGGTGCGCAGGTCCTCGTACAGGTTCCAGGGGAAGACGAACCAGGTCCATTCCGCCTCCGGGACGCGCACGGAATAGAACTCCGGCTCGATCTTGGAGTGGGTGATGTGAAGCAGCGTCGCCGTCCTAACCTCCTTAGGGTGTTTCGGTTCGAGGTGCGAGACTGCGAGCTTGAGGCTCTCACCGGTGTCTGTGATGTCGTCCACGACCAGGACGCACTCGTCCTCTATCGGGGCGTTGAGCTCCTGGGTCAGCAGCGCCTTCCCGTCCTGGTTCGCAGTGATCCCCCAGTGCTCCGTTTTGACCGCGTAGAGCTTCTTGACGTGAAGGTGATCGCAGAGCAGCCTGGCCGGAACCCAGCCGCCTCGGGTCAGCCCAATGATCACTGACGGCTTGCAGAGGCAGTCCTCGATCTGCCTGGCAACGTCCAGCGTCCACTTCGAGATCTCGTCATAGGTCACAATCTTGCACTTGAAGCTCTCCACCTTCGCCATCCGCTCACCGTCGGACGGCGACTGGCGTGGGGGAAGTTAGACTTTTCGCGCCTCAGCTCCCAGCGACATGACCGATGACGGCGTCCACGAACTGGAAGTTGACCGAATCGAACAGCCCGCGATCTCCAAGCTTCAGCTCGGGTTCCACCAGGAGGCTCTGGAACGAGAGCGTCATGAATGGTGCGGGAAGGGAGCAGCCCAGCTCACGTACGAAGCGATGGAGTTCCTCCTCTGCAGCGACGACCAAGGCGCACTCGTCGCGGCTCATCAGGCCGGCCACGGGAAGCGGCAGGGAGACGCCGATGTCCACTCCGTCCGTCGCGTAGTATCCTCCCTTCGCCGCCACGCCATTGACCGCGACTGCCAGGCTGCCATGGTCCACTCCGACGGCGATGATGTTGTGCGAATCGTGGGCGACGGTGCTCGCGATGGCGCCGCGCTTCAGTCCCATTCCCCTAACGAATCCCAGGGCCGGGTTCGCCTCCAGGTATCGGTTCACGACCGCCATCAGCAATACGTCCTGGTCAGGGTCGGCGTGGATCTCACCGTCCATGATCGGAAGCTCGGCCTCTTCCGCCGTGCTCAGGTCCTGGTCGGGCCGTACCCCTATGACCCTGACCCGCGCCCTTCCCTGTGGCGGTTTCACCTTGACGGTGAACTGCTCGGATCCCTTGTTCAGCGGGATTATCCCCAGGCGCAGGGATCGAGGCTGAGGGAAGAACGTCGATCTCCCATCATCGGCCGTGAGCTCCCCATTGATGTAGACCCGAAGCACCTCGAACTTCCTGAGGTCCTTGACTATCGCGAGATCGGCAGGCTTTCCCTCTGCTATCGAGCCGCCCGGAAGGCCATAGTGTTGGGCTGGCCAGAGCGTCACGCTTCTCAGGGCGTGGATGGGGTCCATGCCCAGCTCGACCGCCCTCCTGAGGAGGACGTCGAGGTGCCCTCTCGTGAGGTCGGCCGCTCGAAGGTCGTCGGTCACCAGACAACAAGGGTTCGATTTGGCGAAGGGCATCAGGTCCCCGAGGTTCTTTGACGAGGAACCCTCCCGCACCAGGATGAGCATGCCCTTGCGGTGCTTCTCTTCGGCCTCGTCAGCCGAGACGCACTCGTGGTCGCTTGAGATGCCCATGGAGATGTACTTGTCGAGACTCTCGCCGGTCAGACCTGGACAATGCCCATCGATCGGCTTGCCGAGGCGCTCCGCCACCTCGATCTTCGCCAGGACGTTCGGGTTATCACCTATCACCCCGGGAACGTTCATCACCTCGCCGAGCCCCACGAACTCATTCCTCGCCAGGAGAGTGCTCACGGTTGTATGATCGAATGTCGCTCCAGCTGTCTCGAAGGGCGTTGAGGGGACAGAGGATGGCACCGTGAAAGCGAAGCGCAGGGGCACGCTCTTCGCATCCTGCAACATGTACTCGATGCCCTCCAGACCTAGCACGTTCGCGATCTCGTGCGGGTCCGCCACGACCCCGGTGGTGCCGTGCGGGACCGCCGCCTCCGCGAACCTGGAGGGGACGAGGAGCGATGACTCGAGATGTATGTGGGCGTCTATCAATCCAGGGATTATGAAGCGGTCGTACCTGCCGGAGGACGGATCGACGGAGAATATCTTGCCATCAACCATCGTCACGCTCCCCGGGAAGACGGTGCCCCCGATGACATCGACGATATTGCCTTTCAAGACGGTCTGCTTCATGAGCGACTAGTCGGAGCACCGAAGAAAAAGGCTTTGTGGAAGCAACAGGGCTATCATCCCCTGTGACCTACCCCCGCGAGATCCTGAACCGGCTGAAGTGGACGGAGGGGGACGATCTCCGCGAAGTCAGGATCTGTTACCTCCATCGCGGGGCCCCCGGGGACGAGAGATGCATCGAAGGTGGCGAGATTGTCGAACTCGAGCGTTCGTTCTTCGTGACCGGGGAGGCGAAGATACCGTACCATCGGATCCGCCGCATCGAATACCGAGGGCGCGTGCTCTTCGACGAGAACAAAGTGACGGAAAAGGAAATGGGTTGAGCCCTACCTGGGTTCGTTGCAGTTGGGGCAGGTGCGCATGAAGGCGGGGTACTGCACGCCGCACTTCTTGCACTTCACCATCTCGGTCTTCTTCTGCTCCTGGGCCGGCTGTGGAGTGGGCTGCGGGGTCGGCTGTGGCGGTGCCTGCGGGGCCGGTGCCGCCGGTGCAGCGGGCGGCGCCTGCGGTTGCGGGGCGCCCTGGGGCGCTCCGGCCTGGTACTGTCCCGCTGGATACGGCTGGTAGTTCGGCTGGAACACCTCGCCTAGCCTCACCCATGAGAGTATCAGGAATATGCCAGCGATGACGCCGAATATCAGGGTCAGGATGGTCCAGATTATCAGCCGCTCGCTGGCCTCCTTGAACCTGCCCGCGTCCAGCGAATCGAAGAAGGATGTCTTGAGCATCAGGGCGGCGACGAGGTTCAGGACTCCGGCGATCAGCATGTAGAACGGGAAACCCCAAATCCACCAGAAGATGACCCCGATCACTCCGACTACCAGGAACAGGACCCCGAATATGAAGGCGAACCATTGCCCCCAGTAGGCGAGAAGCCTAGCCTCGGCCGCGCTCGCCGGCAGCCACTGTGGCCCTGGCTCCTTTGCCATGAATGAAAGGCCCAATGAATCAAGCTGTTGCGTACCCCATCCTCCGCTAGGGACC
>JAJRAL010000062.1 GCA_028679935.1 Methanomassiliicoccales archaeon
GTAGATCTCACGGGTCATGATGTCCTTCGCCTTGAGGGATTGGAACTCCGAAACCGCTTCCGCGAGCTCCTTCTCCTTGTAGTCCGGGCGGAAGCTGATGCTGAGGATCGAGGGCGTGGGGAAGACCATGTTCAACCTCTTCTCGTAGGTCTTGACCGCCGCGACGATGTCCGTCTCGGATACGATCCCAAGCAGTCGGTCCGACCCGTCAACCACCGGGACGCCAGAGATGTGGTTCTCGAACAGCGTCCGCGCAACTTCACGTAGAGTCGTCTCTGGCCCGACGGTGATGACCTTCTTGGTCATGATGTCCTTTACGAGACAGCCCACTGATTCCACTACCATCTCCGCCGCCATCGCCCTCGCCAATATTAATATCGAGCCTCATCTCTGTGCGGTCGGAGAACGATGGCCAAGCAGAGACCGGTCAGGGACATCGAGGTCAGCAAGGCGATGACGGTCGACGAGCTGATGGTCCAGATGCGGCAATCGGGTGGCTTCACCGGGCGCAAGCTCTCCGAGGCGGTCGACATCATCGAGAAGATGATGAGGCGCGACTGCACGATCTTCTTCAGCTTCCCCGCGGACATCATGGCCACCGGGACGAGGGGCGTCATCGTCGAGTTGGTGAAGCGGAAGATGGTCGACGCCATCATCACCACCTGCGGCACCCTGGACCACGACCTCGCCAGGACCTGGAAGAAATACTATCACGGCGACTTCAACATGGACGACGCCAATCTGAGGCATCACGGCATCAACCGCCTCGGGAACGTGCTCGTGCCAGACGGCAGCTACGGCCTGATCCTGGAGAAGAAGCTCGTCCCGATGTTCGGGGAGATCCTGGCAGGAAGGCAGAGCATCACCACTCACGAGCTCATCGACCAGGTCGGAGCGCGGATCAAGGACGAGAGCTCACTGCTTCACTGGTGTCACGTGAACAACGTCCCGGTCTACGTGCCAGGCATCACCGATGGCTCGTTCGGCAGCCAGATCTGGATGTACTGGCAGGACCACCGGGACCTGAAGATCGACCTCTTCCGCGACGAGCAGGAGCTCTCGGACATAACCTTCGAAGCGAAGGAGACCGGGGCGATCGTCGTCGGCGGGGGAATATCGAAGCATCACACCATCTGGTGGAACCAGTTCAGAGGGGGATTGGACTACGCCGTCTACCTGACCACCGCGGTCGAGTATGACGGCTCGCTCTCCGGGGCGCAGGTCAGGGAGGCGGTCTCGTGGGGCAAGGTCAAGGAGGGGGCGGACCAGATCACGGTCGAAGGGGACGCCACCATTACCCTCCCGATCATCGTCGCAAGCCTCATCGACAGGTTGGGCGGGTCCAGGTGAAGAAGGTAGTCGTGATCAAGGGGGACGGCATCGGGAAGGAGGTCGTCCCGGAGGCGGTGCGGGTGCTCAGGGCGGTGACGGACCAGCTCGAGCTCATCCCGGCTCACATGGGCCTGGAGTGCAACAAGATCTACGGCTGGTACCTGCCGCCGAAGACAATGGAGCTCATCAGGGCCGCTGACTCGGTCCTCTTCGGCGCTATCACGACTCCGATCGCGGACCCGAACTACCGCTCGCCGTTGCTCTTCCTCAGGAAGGAGCTCGACCTGTTCGCGAACGTCCGCCCGGCGAGGAAGCTCGTGCCGAACGTCGGCATCGGGGACCTCGACATGATCCTCGTCAGGGAGAACACGGAGGGCATGTACACCGGGCTGGAGCGGCAGGAGGGCGACACGGTGATCCTGGAGCGCAAGGTAAGCGAGCACGCCTGCCGGCGGGTCGTCAGGTATGCCATCGAGCTCTGCAAGCGCCGAGGGCTGAGCCGCATCCATTGCATTCACAAGGCGAACGTCGTGCGCCGGTCGGACGGACTATTCCGGCGCGTCTTCTTCGAGGAGGTGGAGGGCAGCGGCCTCGATGCTCGTGAAATGCTGGTCGACGCCGCGGCGGCCGCCCTGATCACCAGGCCGAAGGAGTTCCAGTGCATAGTCACGCTGAACATGTACGGCGACATCCTATCCGACGAGGCGGCGGCGCTCGTCGGCGGGCTTGGCTTCACGCCCTGCGGCAACATCGGCGACCGCTACTCGCTCTTCGAGCCGTGCCACGGTTCCGCACCGGACATCGCGGGCAAGGGCATCGCGAACCCGACGGCGACGATACTGTCGGCGACGATGATGATGCGCCACCTCGGCCTCTGCAATGAAGCCCAGAAGGCGGAGGACGCGCTCAGGCGTGCCTACGTCGAAGGCGTCTCGACCCCGGACGCGGGCGGGGCGTACTCGACGACCGGGTTCACCGATGAGGTTCTGAGAAGGATCGGCGAAGGGTGAGGTCGTCGCGGGCCACCATCGCCGACCGGGACGAGGCCGCGCGACTGCCATGAAGCGCATTGGCGGAGATTCCGCAGTAGGACGAATCGCGAGCGCATGATTCATATTGCGACCGAACACTCCCGTTCCGGGAGTGGCTGATTTGGGTTACGGACCTAAGCCTACGGGCGTATCGATCCTGGCGGTGCTCTCCGCGCTGATGGCTGTGCTCTATCTGGCGGACGCACTTGTAACGATGTTCGCGATCGGATCGGTGGCCTTCGCCGAGAACGTGAAGAGCTCCGGGGCGTCGCAGTGGGTAATCGCCAATCTCGATACGATCCTCACCGTAGAGACCGTCTTGCTGTTCGCGATCATGGTCATCTACTTCTACCTCTACATCGGGTTCACGCACGGCAACAGATGGGGATGGAGCCTGGGCATCGGGTTCAGCTTCGTCGGCATCTTCTTCACTGTCTCCGATCTCTTGGCCTTCCCAGGTGTTAGCGCCTTCTGGCAGTTCACCCTTGAGATCCTCATCCCAGTGGTGATGCTGTTCTACCTGCTCCGGCCGAACATCAAGCACTATTTCAGGGGATCGCCCGGAGAGACGGAGACACCCGACCTGAACTAGCGAGAATCACGCTCGCATCCCGAGTACTGCCGAACGAGCGGCCGATCGGGGTCTGAACGCAACGCCGCCGCAGATACCGGAGCGGTAGGACGCGGTAGGCTAGAGAAATCGGAATGCAGGAGGTGCGATTTGAACCCAGGGACCATCTTTACGAATCGAAGGAAGGATTGATCGATGAATGGAGTGGACGACTCCCTTCTCATTCTTCGCATCTGCGTTTTAGCGCTTCGTTCATTTGCTCGAACCCCTTCTCCATGTCGCGAAGAGTACCCCCGAAGAGCGACGCCAGACTGCCCTCGAAAGTGTCCACCTGTGAGAACCGGGTCCTAGTGGGTCCAAGCGATTCGAACAGGAATCTGTGCTCACTCGTGACGAGTCCCTTGGCAAATATGCCTTTGATCGAGAGCTCCTTGTTGCTTTCGACCTTCAGCACCTCACCGGGAAAGTTGGTTATCTTGCCTCTGGTGGATGAGCCAGTGATCCAGAGAGCACTGTGAGGCTTCGCCTCGCCCGAGATGCTCCTGATGCATGGATTCCAATCCTTGTAGGATGCGAAATCGGCAATTGTGCCCCAAACGCGTTCTATGGGTGCATCAATCTCGATGGTGGCTCCGATTTGTTTCATGAATAAGAGATTCGGAGGGTTCTATTACTCGATATCGGAGCGAGGTGAAATTGCCTGGCCGATTTGGTGATCCTGTTTCTCGCAAGGAGTCGAGATAGCGAGAGTATCGTTGGCATCATCGCAGTACATTCGAGAGAAGAACGAGCAAGGCCTCATTGGAAGAGAATGGTGCAGGGGGTGCGATTTGAACACACGGACCGCTAGGGACTAGACCCTCAATCTAGCGCCTTTGGCCAGGCTTGGCTACCCCTGCCTGCTTCTGTCGGAATGCAGGGTTGTGTTATTAAGTTTTGCACCAGTCGACGGTGACTTCGCCCTTTGAGAAATGCGTCTTGCCCTTTCATATTCACCAGGGCACCTCCCCCCGGCAGAGGGTTTGACTTGGGTTACGGACCTAGACCTATGGGCGTAACAATACTGGCAGTGCTCTCCGCGTTGGTCGCCTTGCTTTTTGTGCTGGCTACCGCGGTCGCATTCCTCGGCCTGGCGCTGACGACCGACCCGACATTCATCCAGAACTTGATCGATCAGGGCGCGCCACAGTGGGTTATCGACAACATATCGCTGATACTCGGCGTGACGGCATTCGTCTCGCTCGTGTTCATGATCGTCTACTTCCTCCTGGCCTTCGGGTTCTGGGGCGGAAGGAGATGGGCCTGGGGTCTGGGCGTCGTCTTCGCGATCATCAGCATCATCTACACCGTCGCGAGCTACGTCCTCTTCCCTGGAGTGTCCACCATACTGACAGTCGCGCTGGACGTCCTGATCCCGGCGATCATCCTGATCTATCTGATGATGCCTGGCGTGAAGGCGTACTTCAAGGGACCCGTGCAACCGATGCAGCCCGCCCCGCCGGCACCGTGAGGTTAGGTAATAAATAGGGAACACGCATCCTGACAAGTGCCAGGAGAGGGAGGGCGGCCGACGGTAGGACTCCGGTCCAGCTGAGGAAGGTCCCCCCTCGACGAGACAGGTGGACCGCGTGAGCGGTCAGGCGAGAGCCTGGGCAAGGGCACAGAAACGGCACAGCCCCGACCGAGGATGATTCGCTCGGCGATGACGTTGGTCGGGGATCTGGTGAAACGGCGACTCCCCACCCGAGCAAGTCCAAACAGCCGGGTTGAACGTCTCGAGACCGGCGGGTAGGGCGCTTAGTTGAATGCCGCCTGAAACAGAAGGGGGCCTACTACCCTCACCTGGCACAAAACCCTATCATAATCGGCCGGAACGGTCGGAATTCCGACGGATTTGCAC
>JAJRAL010000010.1 GCA_028679935.1 Methanomassiliicoccales archaeon
ACGACTCTTGGGTAATGCGCCACTGGCAAACCGTCCTCGTTTTGGTGCTCATCCTCATCCTCGCAGTCTTTGTCAGAACCTACTTCGCCTACGACCTCACGGTGGACAACGGATACCTCGTCTCCGGCGGCTCGGACTCTTACTATCATGAGAGGGTCATCGACTACGTCTCATCGACGGGTGACCACCTCGTCCACGATCCCTTGCTGAACTATCCGTTCGGCATGAGGAACCCGCGGCTTCCGCTCTATGACTGGTCAGTCGCAGTGAGCGGCATGCTCAGCTCGGCAATCACCGGGTCTTCGGTCCAGGCCGGCACAGGATACATGCTGGACCTCTCGACGGCGTTCTGGGGAACGCTGACCGTCATCCCCGTGTTCCTGATTGGGAGGATGGCCTTCGGCAACAAGTCGGGACTCGTCGCGGCACTACTGTTCGCGATAATGGCGGGGCACATCGAGCGCAGCGTCTTCTCCAACGCGGACCACGACGCGATGATGCTCTTCTTCGCCATGTTCGCGTTCTTCTTCCTGCTGATGGCGCTCAGCACGGTCAAGGGCGACCGTTGGGTGAAGGCGTATCGCAAGCCGAGGGAAGCGCTCGGCGGGATTTCGTCTTACATCAAGATGAACCAGGTATCGCTCATCTACGCCATGCTCGGAGGCGTCTCGATGGCGGCGGTGTCGTTCGCCTGGGAAGGGTACATGTACCTGATCATCATCCTGCTCATCTACTTCCTGGTCCAGATTCTGATAAACCGCTTCAAGAACATCGACTCGCTCGGCGTGTTCATGGCGCTAGGCGTCATGCTGGCCACGTTCTTCGTCCTCGCTGCCCCGGTGTATTGGCAGCTGGATCTGTGGGGGACGTGGTTCGACATGCCGATGCTCCTTTCGCTCGGCATGCTCGTTGTCGGCCTGATCTTCGTCGTCACCCGAGACTATCCCTGGACGCTCGTCCTGCCCACCTTCGTCGCTCTCGTGCTAGTGGCGCTCGCTGTGCTTTCGGTGGTCGCACCGAACGTGTTCGAGGCGATCATCACCGGGCAAGGATACCTGGTCAAGAGCAAGCTGTACTCGACCATATCAGAGGCGCAGGCACCTGCGTTCTCGACCCTCGCCCTGTCGTTCGGCGTGGTCACTTTCTGGCTCGCCATCGTCGGGCTGGTGTGGGCAGCGATCAAGATCCCAAAGAACCTCTCGCCCTACTTCGTGTTCATAGTGGTCTGGATGGGCGCGGCGATCTTCATGGCCATGTCCGCCGGGCGTTTCGTCTTCAACGCCGCGCCGGTCTTCGCAATATCGGCCGCGTGGATAGTCGTCCTCATCATCCAGGCGATGAAATTCGAGGAGATGCCGAAGGCGCTGTCAGGCATCCGCCTGCGCAACCCGATTCCGGCGCTGCGCAAGGGGATCAAGATACGCCACGTCCTGGGAGTGTTCTTCCTCGCCGTGCTGATCATCTTGCCGAACGCGTGGACCGCGATTGACGCGGGAATCCCGACGCAGACGAAGAGGCAGTACGACCTGCAGGTGTACGACCACCTCCCGCAATTCCTGCGTCCTTCCAACTACGATTCCATCAACGGATCATATTGGTACTTCGGGGCATTCAGCTACAGCTTACCGTTGCCGACCGAATACTATCCGGCGGCTTGGAGTTGGTTCGCCCAAAAGGATGCGAGCATCACTCCTGTCGTCGAACGTCCTGCATACCTGTCATGGTGGGACTATGGCTTCGAATCTATCCAGGCGGGGCAGCATCCGACCGTCGCCGATAATTTCCAGAACGGCTACCAGTTCGCCGGTTCGTTCATCACCTGCACCAACGAGACGCAGGCGATCGCGATGTTCGTCTCCTTGGCGATCCAAGGGGAGGGATCGAACAAGGCCCAGGTCGATGCGATCCTCTCATCGTATGGGGTCGACGTCGCCACAGTAAACGATGCGATCGCCCACCCGTCGAAGTACATCTCCGTGGTCATGAGCAACCCGCAGATCTACGGATCGTACGACATGGCTAACACGCCCGAGTCGGCAAAGAACGCCCTCTATGTGTTCCTCCGTGTCGAGCTCTCCTCAATCGGCAAGGCCAACCTCGTGTCGCTGTACAATGAGCTGCGCGCGGTCACCGGGGTCGACGTCGGCTACTTCGCCATCGACAGCCGGCTGTTCCCGTTCTCGGCTACCGGCAACAACATCTTCTACGCGCCGGCCAAGCTCTCAGACCACTTCATCGATCCGGTCACCGGCGCTCCGACCGATTTCTACCAGATCTGGGCAGTGGACTCCAACGGCAACCTGGTAGCGATCCAGGACATAACCTCTGAAATGATCATCGTCAACTACGTCATCATCTACACCGACGCGTTCTACGAGACGATGCTCTACCGGGCATTCATGGGGTTCGGACCGGCGGACCTCGGCCTGACTGATCAGGGCCTGCCCGGGATATCCGGCTCGCTCGCCGGCTATGCGCCGATGCAGGGCTGGAACATGTCCAACTTCAGGCTCGTCTACAAGACGTCCTACTTCAACCCGTTCCCCGCCAGCACGGTCGCGAACCATAGCGACGCC
This sequence comes from Methanomassiliicoccales archaeon, assembly GCA_028679935.1. Next base: position 2,577 of record JAJRAL010000010.1, read on the forward strand.
TGGCAGGCGATCGGGTATGACCAGGCGGTCTCCATCCAGGCCGCGATCAACGCGGGCACCATGACCGGAGTGGTCGACACCTCCGCCCCGACGCTCGAGAACGGAGTAGTATTCCTACAATACTACGACGGGGCGATAGTCAGGGGACAGGCGACGGCGCAGAACGGTAACCCGTACCCTGGCGTGTTCGTCACCGTGCTCGATCAGTACGGCATCCCGCACCAGACTACGAAGACGGACGTGAACGGCAACTACGAGGTCATCGCGCCGTTCGGCACCGTGAACGTCGTCTTCACGATCGGCGCATTCAACAACCGCACCCAGCTTGGAGCGACGGAGCTGGGCCGCGAGAGCCTTAGTATCACCTACGACCAGGCCATGAGGAAGGGCGACTACATCTTCGACCGCAACGTGGTCCTCGCCTCCTCGACCATCAGTGGCCGCGTCTACTGGAACTTGGCCGGGAGCAGTTCGTTCAGCAGCGCGACCGACCAGACTATCGGTGGCGCTGAGGTCATCCTCAGGAACACGACCACCGGATACTCGATCAACACGACCACCGCGGCCGACGGGACCTACTCCCTCTCCGGGGTGCCCCCGATGAACGCCGAGGTCTATGCGGTCGTGGACGGGCATTCGACGAACGTCACCGCCGTGACGATCCAGCCGCTCGTCGACAAGACGCTCGACATCGGCATCTCACCGGCCAGCATCTCCGGCAGGCTCCAACACCCGGATGGCACCGCCGCCCCGTCGTTCGAGCTCAATCTGTCGGACCTGGTGAACGGCAGCAAGATGGCAGGGACGACGGCGAGCGACGGGTCGTTCGACTTCGGGATGCTCCTACCGGGCGAGTATCAACTTGAGTCGAGCCTGTCCAACAAGTCCCTCGGCATTCAGATCTTCAACCTGGTCCAGGGTCAGACCGTGAACCGGACCTTCACCCTCTACGACGCCATGACCGTCTCAGGGCAGATACTCACCCAGGCTCAGCTGCCGGCGGCGAACATCACCGTCGGCCTCATCTCGCAGAAGTTCTCGTACTATCTGCAGACCGACGCGGAAGGCCGCTATTCGATCACTATGCCTTCCGACAACTACACTCTCATCTCCATAGCGATCCTGAATAGCCGGGAGTACGCGGCCATGACCAACGTGCCGGCCGCGATCGGGCAGGTCCACGTGGACCAGACTCTCCAGCCGGCGGGGATCGTGGCCGGCAGGGCGGTCGGCACGTTCGGCCTCGAACCGCAGGTGCGCTTCCAGTCCAGGACGACAGGCGCCGTCTACTACGCCAAGGCCAATGTCTCGGGTTACTTCGGCGCCATGCTCCCGATCGACAACTACTTCGTCTACATCGACGCGGTGAATTCCGCCTACTGGGCCGACGTCTACGTGAGGGGGGACATGAGCCTTACGCTGAACATGGTCTCCTCGAGCGACATCTACGGCGTCGTATGGTACGACGCGAACGGCAACGGGCTCATAGACACCAGCGAGCGGATAGCCAACGTCCCGCTGGCGGTCTCCGATGCGGACGGCCGGATGATCACGGTGACGACCGCGAGCGACGGCAGCTACCGCGCGACCCTCGTTTCCGGGCGCGAGTACACCACCTCGCTTGACCTGACCGGCTACGTGCCGCAGTCGTTCAGCGTGACCCTCGGCTCTTCGTCCATCACGCATGACTTCAAGCTCATACCGTACAACCGCACCGTCAGCGGCACCGTTGCGTACCAATCCTCGTCCCTGTCCGGCGTCACGGTGACCTTCACCGCCACCACCGGCTCGGGCGCCCAGACCGCAACGGCCGTTACGGACGGACTAGGCCGGTTCAGCCTCTCGCTGCACCCAGGGACCTACACGGTCGTGATCGCCGAGAACACCACCCTCGGATCGAACGCGACGCAGTACCAATACATGGCGAGCCTGACGGTCGGCGTCGGCTCGGACCCCGCCCCGCTGACGATCCAGGTGGCGCGGCGCGTCCTCGTCAGCGTGACGATAACCTCGCCCAGTACTCAGTCGAAGACGGTCGTCATCAGCGGTCCGGACTCATCGACGAGGCAGACGTCCGTCAACTTCACCGTCTACCTGCAGCCGGGGACGTACAGTGTCTATGCGTACCAAGAGAGATTCGCGCAGCGCTACGCTAGCCTCGCCTCCTATGACGTATCGGCTCCATCGACCATCGCGATCACGATGAGCTCGGCGTTCCAGGTCACCGGCGACCTGACCTACTCCGGAGCGAGGTTCTCCAACATCGCCTCGATCACGGTCGCCAACCTGGCCGGCGGCACATACAAGTTCAGCAGCCTGACCTCCGGCACCTTCTCGGTGGTGCTGCCCGGAGGCGACTTCAACATCAGCGCCGAAACGAGGCTCAAGCAGGATATCGCCCTCCACACCTCTCGCTACGTAAGGTACACCGGATACCAGGACGTGTCACTCGCATCGAACATCGCCATCCACATCCCGCTCTCCCGGTCGCTCGACAACGCGACGGTGGTAGGTCAGGCCCTGCTGGACGGGGCCGGGGTCAGCGCGAGCCTGGTGCTCACTGCCTCCTCGGACACCGCCATCAACGCGACGATCAGCGCGTCCGCCTCAGGTTACAACTTCACCGTCGCCCCAGGCAACTACAGCGTCTACGCGAGGCAGACGGGCGGCACCGGGGCGTTCCTCGGCCTGTTGACCGTCGAGCCCTACGTCACCAACTACGTCAACCTCACCCTCGCAGACGGCCTGCCGTTCTCCGGTTCGACCACCGTGAACGGGATCGGGACCTCGGCGACCATGCAGATCTCGAATGGGAACGTCTACACCACGACCACCGCGGCGGACGGTTCGTTCCTCGTCTACCTGCCGCCTGGCACCTACCAGATCAGTGCGACGGCCCATGCCTCTGAGCTCGGAGTGGCCGCGACGTACACCTCGGAGTTCATCCTGAACCTGACCGGGCCGGTGAGCCGCACGATCGCCCTCAGCAAGGTCGCCAGCTATGGCGTCGACCTCCAGTGGGACTCGTCGCAGAAGCAGACCATCAACGCGGGTGAGAGCGTCACGTACACCGTGCGCGTCGTCAACACCGGCAACGTGGCCGATTCGTTCGCCCTAACTGTGAGCGGCGCGACGTCGGGCTGGACCATTTCGCTCTCGCAGACGAGGGTGAACCTCGGCTACGGGTCATCGAACTCGCAGCTCGTGACCGTCACGATAGTCTCGCCCGCGAACGCGAAGGTCAGCCACCAGACGCTCTCGGTCAGGGCGACGAGCCTGACATCCGCTGCAGCCACCGACTCGGTCACGCTGGACGTCGGCATCGCGGCGCGCTATGGCGCCGCCCTCGACTATAACAAGGCCTCCTCGACCTCCGGAGGGACGTTCTCGTACAGCCTGAACGTGACCAACTCCGGCAACGTGGACGACACCTTCAACGTCACCGTGGTCAACACCGCCGAGCTGGCGCAGCTGGGATGGAAGGCCGAGGTGCGCACCGGCTCGGGGTCGTTCGCTTCCTACTTCACCGTCACAGTGTCCGCCGGCAGCAAGGCGAGCTTCGACCTTCGCCTGACCCAGATCCGTTCCAACCCTGACCCGCAGGTGACCGTGGTGCTAACCGCCACGTCGAAGGCGTCCCCGTCGACCGTCGCGACCCTTCCGTTCGTGCCGGCCCTGCCGAAGTTCACCGTGCCTTCGAACGGCATGAGCGTCACCGGCAACGGCGTGGTCCAGACTGTGCCGAACCTTCCAGGCTCGACGCTGGTCCTCGTCGGCCTGGTCATCGCGATGTTCACCATCCTGCTGATGGTCGCGCTGCAGAAGGGGGTGCTCAGACGAAGAAAGCGTTGATAGCGCTCCTGATGGTCTCACTGCTCGCGCTGACGGTCATCCCCGCCGCGCGTCCGGCGGAGGCCGTGGTGCTGGACCTGCACGCCACCGTCGAAGGCCCGACGCAGGTGGCGATCAATGAGAAGCACCTCTATTACGTGAACGTCACGGGCGGCCACGGAGCGGACCCTGGCGGTAACTTCAGCTACTTCGCGGAGGTCATCTCGCCCTCCGGGACCGACGCCACCGTCTCACCGGTGAACGGAGTGAACGCTAGCGGCACCTTCGTCATCACCATAACCATGCCCTCGAAGCCGGGGGACATCACTCTGAGGACCAACGTTTCCGGATACTCGTCGCTGGGAACCGACCTGCAGACCAAGCTGAACATCATCAGCGTCGTCTCGCCGATAGTGCTGAGCGCCAAGGTCGTCAACCAGGGCAGCGTACCACTGACCAAGGTGCCGATCGTCTTCTACCTCGATGGAAGCAAGGTCTACAACACGACGTTCGATCTCGCGGCGGGCGCGTCGAGGACGATCGTCTTCAACGTGACCAATCCGGTGTCGTCTGGTCAGCACGTTGTCAGGGTAGAGCTCGATCCGAACAACCAGTTCGTCAGGTTCGCCGGGGGAGGGACGGTCTTCACCCAGACGGTCTACGTCAACCCGCCGGACTACGGCAGCACGGACGGTCTGCTCATCCTCCTGTTCATCATGCTGATCCTTGTGACCTATCTGATCTACAAGAGGCCGAAGCGCAGGAAGAAATCCACCTAGGCGGGTCGGCCCAGGATCGCTGAGATGATAGAAATGATATTCACTCTCTATATTGAAATATAGGAGGGTGCCTCCCAACCCCGATAACATGTCCGGACGCGCGACTGAGCTGAGCGAGAAGGAATTCGACGATTTCCTGACGAAGAACCCCCGTGTGGTTGTTGATTTCTGGGCTGCCTGGTGCGGCCCCTGCAAGGCGATGGGGCCGATCATCGACCGGCTGTCGGAGAAGCACGCCGGCAAGGTGGCCTTTGGCAAGGTCGACTGCGACAAGAACCCCGGGCTGGTGAGGCGCTACAAGGTGATGGCTATCCCCACCCTGATGATGTTCAAGGACGGCGAATTCGCCGCGGACATGGTCGGGCTCGTGCCGGACGGGGAGATAGACGAAAAGATAGGCGAGGTGCTGCTCGCCTGATCAGAGCTTCTCGTAGAGCCTGCCGATCTTCTCGCTGAGCGCCTTCGTGCTGACTCCTACCGCGACCTCGCCCCGCGTCTTCTCGAGCAGGGAACGGGCGATGTCCTGCTTCCTGCGCACCGCCACCAATGCGTCTGGATAGTCGAAGCGCATCAACACCCGGTACATCTCCTCCATCATGTCAAGGAAGCGCAGCGCGTCCTCCATCCGTCCCTCCTTGAGCGCGTCGAGAGAGAACCTGCGCAGCTCGCCGATCGTGTCGGCGAGCCCCATCAGGTAAGAGGAGGGAGTGACCCCGAGCTCCTCCGGCGTCGGCAGGTCCTCGTCCTCGGAGATGCTGACCATGATCGCCGCCTCCGACAGCTCCTGCATCGCGTCCTCCACGATCCCGGAATGCCAGATCTCGGGGTGGTCGGAGAGCAGGGAGCGGAGTCGGTTGGCCTCGTCCTTCGCATCCTCCATCATCCCCGCCACATCTGCATGTTTGTGCACTCCGTGGACGACGCTGCCGGAGAGACGGATGATCGCCCTGGAGCTCTTGATCGCAATCTCGCGCACCGTATCCTTCTCGTCCAGGCGGGCGAGCAGATTGTCCGCGATCTCGTCCAGGTTCTTCATGGATGACCTCAAGCGAGATAGATGATATTACCCTTTCCGAAGGGCGCGCATCCTCTCGACCTTCTTCTCGATGATGCTCCTCTTCCCGATGTCGTGGCGCACGTAGATCGCCTCGCCGCTGACATGCTTGAGCGCCCTCTCGCAGGTCTGCTCTGCGCTCTCGATCGTGGGGCCGACCCCGACGACCGCTACCGCCCTGGACGTTCCGGTGAGAATCTTGCCGTTCTCCTCGTTGACCGCGGCGTAGAACAGCTCCGCCCCTTCGGCCTCGATCGCCCTCTCGTTCACGCGGATCTCGCGGCCCGCCTTCGGCTCGGTCCCGTAGCCCTCCGGCACGACGTACTTGCAGACCGTCGCCTTGTGGGCGAAGCGCACCTTCGAAGGCGAGAGGCTTCCCGCGACGATCCCTTGGCAGATCTCCAGGAACTCGCTGTCCAGCAGTGGGAGGACATTCATCGCCTCCGGGTCGCCGAAGCGGGCGTTGAACTCGATCACCTTCGGGCCGTCGGCGGTCAGCATGAACTGACCGTAGAGGATGCCATAGTAGGGCGAGCCTTCGTCCTCCAGCGCCGCCACCGTCCTCCTCATCGTCTCGCCGGCCGCCTCCACGTCCCTCCTCTCCACGAACGGCAGAAGATGGTCCTCAGCCGAATACGAACCCATGCCGCCCGTGTTCGGACCGACGTCCCCCTCGTACGCCCGTTTGTGGTCCTGCACCAGCGGCATGAGGGCGACGCTCCCCCCGTCGCAGAAGGCCTGGAGCGTGAACTCCTCTCCTCTGAGGCGTTCCTCGAGGACGACCCCGGCCCCGCCTATCTTCCTGTCGAAGACCTCTCGAACATATTGGATGACGTCCTCCTTCGTGACGAGGTGCTCCCCCTGGATCTTGACGCCCTTTCCGCCGGTGAGCCCGACAGGTTTCACCGCGAGTTCGAAGTCGGCGTCGAGGATGTATCGTTTGGCATCCGCGAAATCGTCGAAGGCGGCGAACCTGATGTTTCCCGCGATCTGGTGCTTCTCAAGCAAGGTCCGGGCGAACTCCTTGTTCGTCTCTATCCTCGCGGCCGCCTTGCTCGGCCCGATGCATCCGATGCCATGGGCCTCGAGCGCATCGGAGAGTCCCGATTCGAGCGGAGCCTCCGGACCGACCACGGCGAGCTCCACGCTCTCCTCGAGGGCGAACGTAAGGACCTTCTCCACGTCGGTCTCCTTGACGAGGGAGTATGACATGGAGGACCGGGCGATGCCCGGGTTCTTGTTCTTCATCGCCGCGAAGATGCTTGCGTCAGACCGGACCAGCGCCCGGACGATGGCATGCTCTCGACCACCTCCTCCGACGACCAGGACTTTGACGGACATGTGATCGGGGATGCAACGGGATAGCGAATAATGACCGTTACGCATCTTAACCGATCAGGCCAAGCGCGCCGAGCAAGTCGTCGACGCCCTCTCCCGTCTTCGCGCTGGTCAGGTGCAGGACGCCGTTCTTGCGGAGCTTCGCATAGTCGCGCCTGAGCCTTTCCACGTCGACGTCCAGGACCTTGATGAGATCGATCTTGTTGAGCACCGCAACGTCGGAATCCAGGAATATCATCGGGTGCTTGTTGACCATATCATCGCCCTCAGTGACGGAGATGACGACGATCCTGAGGTCCGTCCCTAGCGGGAAGTCAGCCGGGCAGACGAGGTTGCCGACGTTCTCGATGAAGAGCACGTCGAACGAGCCGAGGTCCATGTCCCCGAGGGCATGTTGGACGAGATGGGCATCGAGGTGGCATTCCTTTCCCGTGTTAAGGTTCACCGCCGGGATGCCTGCGTTCCTGAAGATCGTGTAGTCGTCCTCGCCGGTAACGTCGCCGGCGATGGCCGCCACCTTCAATCCTCGGGCCATGAGCTCCTTCGCCATCCTGACGATCAGCGCCGTCTTGCCAGAGCCGATCGAGCCCATGACGTCGACGCTCCTCACCTTGTGCGACCTAAGCAGCCCAAGGTTCTCATCGGCCAGGGCCCTGTTCTCCGCTAGGACGTCGGTCTCCATGCCGATGGTCGTCGTCTTGTGCACGGTGCCGGGAAAGGGCCGCGACCCTTAAATCATATCGGTGAACGCCTCGGCGGGGCCCGCTTCACTCGTTCGTGCCCCCGATACGAATGTTCGTTTTCGTGCAATTCCGATGGTCGAAAGCCTCCGATTCGACCACCGCGCGGACATCGCGAAATTTGGGATGCTGGTAAATCATTCTCTGGTTGGGGAATCTTTTTATAACCTACATCATCATAGTACCTCAACATCTTCCACTTGGTTCGGGAGGATAATTGTATACCTCTTCAGAGGTGGCAAGCAATGGAAGCGCTAATGAATGAGGAGCACGTCCCATCTATGGGCCGGGCTCTGGGCAAGAGAGCCCTGATTTATGTCGGCTTGCTTGCGTTGGTCTTTGTCCTGCTGTTGGTAGTCAACAGCAGCAACGCACGCGCTGACACACCAATTAGCTCAGACATAACGTCCGACACACACTGGACTCAGGCGATGAGCCCGATCTGGATTGAAAATAACATAGCCGTATCCGGAGCGGGAACAGTACTCACGATTGACCCAGGTGTTGATGTCCTGTTCAACGGATCGTATTCGATCACGGTTCAGGACGGTGCGGCGATGGTCGCCAACGGGGATCATAATCCCTTGGGCGGACCTGTGACCTTCAGTTCTAACGGAACGACCACGGCGGGCGACTGGAACGGACTATTCTTCGCGTCTACCCAGTCGGGATCCAGCCTACAGACCTGCGTGATAACGTACGCTACT
>JAJRAL010000048.1 GCA_028679935.1 Methanomassiliicoccales archaeon
ACGTGGGGCATAGACGCGATCAGGGACGCGGCGATGGGGCCGTCGTCGACCAGCCTGTCGGTCGGCTACTGGGGATGCCTGGCGATGATGGCGCTGCTCTCGGTCGTCTACATACTGGTGGCGGTGTGGCTGTTCCAGCAGGTCGACAGGAAGGCGAGGAAGGACGCGAACTTGGTGAGGTTCTGAGATGATGGAGCTGCACAGCAACCCGATCCGCGTCTTCTGGAGCTCCGCGGTGCTCGCCAAGAGGGCGCTCTTCGCCTGGCTCAGTCCCTCGATGTGGATAATGCAGCTCTTTACCATGTCGCTGTTCCAGATCGCCTTCTTCGCCTACGTCGCCGCCTATGTCCAGAACCCGGATGTGAGCGTCGCCTACGTCGTCGTCGGGAACGCGCTGCAGAGCATCGCATACGCCTCGATCTTCGCCGTCTGCAACATCACCGGCGAGGAGAAGCAGCAGGGCACACTCGAGCCGATTCTCGTCACCCCGGCGAGCCGCTTCTCGATCTTCGTCGGTAGGGCGATGTTCCAGATACTGAACGGCTTCGCGACCGTGATCATCGCATTCTTCTACGCCGCCTTCATCTTCAACGTGGATTTCTCCCAGGCGGATTTCCTGGCGCTCGCGCTCGTCTGCATCGTGACCTCCTTCGCGATGACCGGCTTTGGGCTCATGATCAGCTCGCTCGGCCTCTACCTCAGGACGTCGATGGTGGTGGCGAACATCTTCCTCTTCATCGGGCTGCTGCTCTGCGGTGTCAACTTCCCGGTGTCCTACCTCCCGACCTGGATCCAGCCGATCTCGTACGCGATTCCGATGACCTACGGCACGGAAGCGGCGAGGCTGGCCGTCAGCGGCTCGAACGTGCTCGACATAGGCGGCCTGCTTGTCATGGAGATGATCGTGGGCATCGCCGCGATCCTGGTCGGATACCTGATGTTCCACCACTTCGAGAAGATAGCGAGGGCGAAGGGGACGATGGAGCGCTTCTAGGAGAATGCGCTCGGACCGTCCACCCTTCGCTTCTCACTTGTACGCGAACTTGCTGCGGAAGAGGTCGAGGGCGTAGTTGATTTCCGCCAACGCTTCCTTCTTCCCTTCCCAGCCGGCGACCTCGGTGTGCTTGCCCTCCTCGAGCTTCTTGTAGGTCTTGAAGAACTCCGAGATCTCGTCGAGGTAGTGCTTCGGGACGTCGCTTAGCTCCTGGTAATGGGACAGCCTGGGGTCGGACATGGCGACGGCGAGTATCTTGTCGTCCCTCCCCTTCTCGTCGGTGATCCTGAGGACGCCGATCGGCCTCGCCTCGACCACGCAGCCAGGGAAGGTCGGCTCGGAGATCATGACCATCGCGTCCATCGGATCATCATCGTCGAAGTAGGTGCGCGGGATGAGCCCGTAGGCGTGAGGGAAGACGACGCTGGAGTGGAGCACCCGGTCGAGGAGGATGCAGTCGTACTCCTTCGAGATTTCGTACTTGTTCTTGCTGTTCTTCGGGGTCTCGACGATAACGTTGATGATCTCCGGTGGGTGTCGGCCCGACGGAACCTTCTTCCAAAGGGACATCTCGCATCACTAGGGCGAGCCATTCCGCCCCGGTATTAATTACCTTTGCGACCACAACTGGGCGAGTCGGCCCCCTCCCGAATCCGGTCGGCTGGCAGCCTCTGGTGAGCGATTATATACCTAGCCGCGGATTATGGTCTGGGATGCACGAGTGGCAGAAGTGAACATAGAGCTCATACTAGTCCAGCTGTTCGTGCTCGTCCTGCTCGCGAGGATTGCCGCCTACGTCTGCGAGAAGTCAAGGGTCCCGGTGGTGATCGGCGAGATACTGATGGGCATCGTCATCGCCAACATAGGCATCAACGGTATCACCTTGTATGCCTACGTTGGACTCGACCAGGACCCGAGCCAGGTCGTCTTCGTGCTGCTGGCGACGCTCGGCGTGATATTCCTCTTGTTCGCCGTCGGCCTGGAGTCCCCGTTCTCCGAGCTGAATAAGGTGGGCAAGGTCGCGACGATCGTCGCCATCCTCGGGGTCATCCTTCCGTTCATCGGCGGCCTTCTGCTGATGCTCGTCTGGGGCACCTCGATGATCGTTTCGCTGTTCATCGCCGCCGCCCTTGTCGCGACGAGCGTCGGCATCACTGCCAGGGTAATCAAGGACCTCGGTCTCATGGATACGATCGAGGCGAGGGTGATCATCGCGGCGGCGGTCATCGACGACATCCTCGGTCTGATCGTCCTCGCGATGGTCAGCGGGGTGGCCCAGGGTGGAGCGCTCAATCTCATCGAGGTCGCGGTCGTCGCCGGCCTGGCGGTCGGCTTCGTCCTCCTCGTCATGTTCATCTCATCCATCATACCGAGGGCTAGGACCTCGCCCCAGGTCACCAAGTTCATGGAGAAGCGGAAGCCGAGCAGGAAGAGGAGCCTCCTGCCCCTTGCCCTGATCGTCTGTTTCGGCCTGTCGGCGCTCGCGTCCTATCTGAGCCTCGCGGCGATAGTCGGCGCCTTCTTGGCCGGCATGGTCTTCGCGGAGTTCAGGGACATCTGGCCTGGCACCGAGAAGTTCGAGCCCATCAATGAGTTCCTCGTGCCGTTCTTCTTCCTCTACATCGGCGTCAGGATCCAGCTTGGCGCCTTCGGGACGATGTCCATCATCATCCTCACGATCCTGCTGACGATCGTCGCGATAATCACCAAGTTCGCCGGCTGCGCCATCGGGGCGAAGAGCCTCGGGGCGAGGTCAGCGACAATAGTGGGCGTCGGGATGATCCCGCGGGGCGAGGTCGGTCTCACCGTCGCCTTCATCGGCCTGAGCGCAGGGGTCCTCCAGAACGACATGTACACGGTCATCGTGGCGATGGCGTTGATCACCACGCTCGTGGCGCCCTATCTCGTCACGCACGCGTTCAACCTGAAGAACAAGCCCAGGCTGAAGAAGATGAAGCCGCAGAAGGGTCTCTAGGATCTAGGTAGGCCAGATCACCTTGGCGATCTCGACTATAGCGATGACCACGGCCGCGAAGATGAGGATGAATTAGGGTTTGATCTTGAACGCCTTCTCGTCCTCAGAGTCGAAGTAGCGGATCAGACCCGCGGCCGACTGGAAGCCGGTGTTCTTCCTGCTCTCCTTGGGCATGGGATTTCCAGCTTCGGATACCCAACTTCCCTATATATCCTTTTGGAGCCGGTCTCGCCCCTCAGAATATGTAGGAATCGGTGCTGGACCGGTCGAAGCCTTCGACGAGCTCGAGCCCCGGGTTCTCTGGTGGGTTCCATCCATAGACCGGGTAGACGAGGTTCGGGATGAACTTCGATAGGTCCCTCGCGATCTCCGTTGCCGGGTGGTCCGGGCCGAGCGTCTGCTCGGTGATCTCCCTCGCCTTGATCCTGACGAGCGTCTCATCCATGATGCCGAGCGTGTGGAGGTACTCGTGCATCAGTATGTGGAACACGTAGGGCTTGTAGAGGTGTGCCGCCGTCTCCTTGACCCGCATGAGGGGCAGCGTGTTCATGACGATGATGTTCGTCGCGACCGGGTAGAAGGCGCCGACGAATCCCGCTAGCCCTCCGCCCAGGTTCGAGAGGCCGAGCATCAGGCCTGACCTCTCCATACCGGTCACGCTCTTGACCGCCTTCTTCACCAGCTCGAATATCTCTGGAATGTCCTTCGCGCTCTCCAGCTTGCGCGCGAAGTCTATCTTTCCTGCGTCCACGTTTCAACAATCCTCCAGATCTACTATATAAACGATTGTTGGAGGTGTACGGCATCGACGATGAGATTCGGCATCGCAATCCGATAAAGCATCTAGGCCAGGCACAGCGACCCTGCGCCGGAAGCAGCATGAGGGTTGGCATGATTGGCAGGGGCAACGTTGGAAAGGCGATCGGTGACGGTCTCAAAAGGGCAGGTCACGGGATCAGGTACGGGCACCCGAACCCAAAGGAGAACGGCAAGGACGCTGCGGCGTGAGCGGAGCCGAGTCTGGTGGTCCGTCGGTCGCACTAGTAACATTAATATTCGTGCGTTCGCCTTGCGCGCCTGGTAACCATGCACTGGGCCGACGTTATAGCCGGGGAACTCAAGGAAAAGGGCAGCAAGCACCTGATCTCGACCGG
>JAJRAL010000190.1 GCA_028679935.1 Methanomassiliicoccales archaeon
GTCCAGTCCGATGGCACTGACAGGAACTTGCCCAGATATGGCCTGGCGATCTTGAGCACGTAGTCGTGGGGCAGGTCCTCGGGGGTGCATAGACCCTCGCGGCGATGCTCGATCATCCACATGATCGCTGACACGACACCCAATGCCACCTGAACGGTGGTAGCGTTCTGTCCCGGAGCGAGCTTCCTAGCTTCCTCGATGGTAAGGATGCTCCCGCACCACCAGGAGCCGTACTCATGTCCCATCAGGAGGGCGCCGAGTATGTCAGCTCCGGAAACGATCTCCCTCTCGCGCAGGATCCTGAGCTTTGGTTGCATCTCGTAGTTCCTGCACCTCAGCTCGTGCAGGGAGGCTATGGTGTCATTGGAGGGCATGTAAGCGTAGCAGACCGTCGGCCGGTAAACGACCTCCCCCTCCTTCAACACGGTGAACTTGTCCGAGAGCCCGAAGGCCTCGCCGTGCCTAATGACCATCCCGATTATCTCGCAGTCGGGGACCCAAGACCTCACCCAGGTGTTCATTCCCATCTGGGCGAGCATGATCTGGTTCCTTGGTCCGGTGGATGGTGCGTACGCCAAGGGCGGCAAGGTGGTTTCATGCGTCCCCCAGCCGATTTCCGCAGGAGCTGTTCCCTCCTCCCTCAGGCCTTCGATGCTCCAGGTCCCTACGAACTCGTCGACCTTCTTGGGGTGGTTCGTGATCTGAGTGTCCCTCTCGGAGCAGTGGATGACCTTAACGCCTAGGGTCATGGACAGTTCGGCGAAACTTTGCGCTCTCACCAGGGCTCTGAGGTGCTCGGCCTCCTCTCCGCTCACCTTCTGGTCGGCTATCAACCTCTCGGATATGTCGACGAGGGCCTGCTTCACGAAATGGGATATCAAACCTGGATTGGCACCGTGGTCGATGATCGCAGTCGCCCCGCCATCCCATCCCTTGGTCATTTCCCTCAGGCGCATCTGCCTGGTGTAAAGCGACTTCTCGACCGGGCCCTTGGATTCTACTTCACCGATGGAGTCCCAGACCTCCAGCGATGTGTTCACGAATAGGACCTCGTGCTCGTGGCACCATTTGATCAATGCACAGGTGTCGAGGTTCCAGGCCAGGTCGATGAGGAGTCCGCCTGACGACAGGTACTCCGAGAGGACGGAATCGAGGTTCTCTATGGTTATCCTGTGATGGCGATACCCGACGCCCTTGGTGGTCCAGTCCTTGAGTGCAGAAGCCTTGTTCTCGAAATCGATTATGGTGATGTTGTCAAACGGTATCTTGACGTGCTTCAGCAGGATGGGCAGCGTGCACCGCGCTACAGAGCCGTATCCGATTATCAGCACCTTGCCGTCGAACTTCATCGAACTTGGTCCCTTGAGCTTGACTCGCCGAGACTGAATGCCTCAGCTGGATAAATGATTCTTCGCATTGAGAGGCATCATTGAGGGTCTGAGAAGAATAGACATTCAACAGCGCGGAGGGTTTCCCTGTGACGGGCCTAGGCCCTCCCCTCGCGATCCGTTCGTCCGAATTCAGGCTCAGGATCGGAAGACGGCGGAATACTCCATGTCCTTCGCCCCGAAGTACTTGCGGCAGAACTCCGCGGTCTTCTTGGGCGGGTACTCTTTGCACGAGAATACGTCGATGAACGCGCGGTCCGTGTCCTCGGCGAAGTGTCCGGAGATCAGGGAGGTCTCGATGAGTTGAGCGAGAGAGTAACCCTGCACTCTCGGGTCCGCACCGAAGCGCACCACGACGGGATCGCCGAATCGCTTCATCTTAATGTACTCGCAAAGGTCGATCGAGAATCGCGTTATCACTTCTTTGCTTCGGATCTTCTTGGGATCGCAGTCCTTGAGGTCGATTGAGGTGAGAAGTCCCCACTCGCCCCCGTTCTTGAATCGATCGACACATTCCTTATCGCTCAGGCAAGGTCCTGTCCGTGGACTCATACTATACATTTCTTTGCATCACCACCCCGAGATGTATCTTGAGGAGTCCAGCACAATCTAGGGATATAAAACTGATTCCTGCCAGACCGCAACGTCCTCCGACGCCCTTCATGAGATCGGGCCGGTGCTCCTTCATTGGGCCCCCGCGATGTCGTCCTTGTTCAAGAAACTATCGCTTCTTCGAGAGCCTCGAGACAGAAGCCCTCACCGACAAAACCGATCGGCAACCCTCATTCCTGTTGCTCGTCAGCACAAGAACTCTCACGGACGTCACTGGGTCTCGCATGCTGGGCTCTTTCCGTACGCCTCGCTGAACATCTCGTAGAAGTCGACGATGCGGAAGTCTATCTTCTCGCCAGCCTTCTCCTTCTGCTCAAGCACGCGCTCGAACGACATCACGCAGAACGGGCAGTTCGTGATCAACGTATCCACGCCGGACTCCTGCGCGATTTCGATTCTCCTCAGCGCGAGCTTGTCGCTCAGCGATGGGAACGCAGCCCTCACTCCCCCTCCGCCGCCGCAGCAGTATCCTGAGCGCGGCACCTTCGCCAGCTCGACGCCCGGAATACGGTGCATCAGGTCGATGTAGATCTTCTCCGTCAATCCGCTCGCCCGTATGTGGCAGGGGTAGTGGCACATCCCCTTGATCCTCGTCTCCCTCAGGTCCTTCGGCGAACATCAGTCAAGGCGGTGCGAATGGTTTGCCAGTTCAGGAACACCCGCAACGATCAAGGAACAAAAACGAAATTCCTGAATTGCCAAATGTCCTCGTCGGGTTGGTTGGCGAGGTTTTCCTTGAAGTAGACCTTCCTATTCTTGAGGGGGGTCCAGTCCGATGGCACTGACAGGAACTTGCCCAGATATGGCCTGGCGATCTTGAGCACGTAGTCGTGGGGCAGGTCCTCGGGGGTGCATAGACCCTCGCGGCGATGCTCGATCATCCACA
>JAJRAL010000150.1 GCA_028679935.1 Methanomassiliicoccales archaeon
CACCTGGAGAAGTCTCTCGATCATCATTGCCTGTCTCTTGCCACCCGAAGCTATGACAGCCTTCCGTGAGCCTACCACGGCGAAACCCACCTCACAATCCCGGTCGATGAAGTACCTTGATATCGCGGAGGCCGCCGCAACGCCGCTCTCGAAAGCGTTTTCCACGCTGGTCCCCGTCCTCATCGTCTTTCCGGAATCGAGGAATACCCAGACGGTCCTCCTTCCCTCCCGTTCGTACTCGTTCACCAGAGGCGGAACGTCCTCGTCGGCGGCTAGGCGGACCGTCGCCTTCCAATTGATGTCCCTGAATCTGTCGCCTCGGACGTAGCGGCGCAATTCGCGGAAGTCGGTGCTCTTCGTGCCGAGACGGCTCATCGCGTTGACGGGCATCGGCGTCCTGGCGAGGCTGCGCGCGTCCCTGACCCTCTTTATCACCAACGGACGCTGTCTGACCAGAAGCTCCCTGCGTCCTTCAGCGGTCTCCGTCGAGATCGTCCTGGTCCCGGAGAAGTGCACGCACTCCATCGTCGGCGTTCCGAACTCGTAGATGCCGCGACGTCTTCCGACGACTGAGTAGTCGTGCTTGGAATGCATCGCGTCCCTGCCCTTCCAATGGACCCTCAGGTTGCTCCCTTCCGCGAGGGCAAAGTGTTCCGGGACCTTCTCGCCCACGATGACCAGGCCAATCCCCTCTTCGACGGAGACTAGCCTGGTTAGGGCAACCTTCTCTCCGACCCAGGATCTGGATGCCCCTTCTGCTGCCTCCACCGTCACCTTCCCCGGCCCCGCGAACGAACCCGACAGTACGACATAGAACAGGGGGACCAGGCCGATCGCGATCAGAAGCGAGTTGCCAAGCGCGAGCCCGAGCAAGATCGGTACAGCGGCGGCAATCATCTCCGTCGGCAGTCTGGTCGACCACCCTTTCATCGGTCCCTTCTCCCCGGCAGGGCGCTCGGGGCCTCGACCTTCGACACGACCTCGGCGACAACGGCCGAGACGGAGGTGTTCTCGTCCATCTGATACTCCATCCGCAGGATGATGCGGTGCGTCAGTGCCTCATCGACGAACGTCTTCACGTCGTCCGGCGTCACGAAATCCCTGCCACAGATGGCGGCGTTGGCCCTCGAGGCCTTTAGAAGCGCGAGCCCGCCACGAGGGCTCGAGCCCACCTGGACCGAGGGATGCTTCCTCGTGGCCCGCACGATTGAGCTGACGTAGTCGACTATCTCGCTGTCGACGTAGATCCCGCTCTCGACGAGGTCCTGCATCTCAAGAAGCTGCCCCTGGTCGACCGCAGGCAGGACGCGTCTCGATGGGTCGTCTGTCCTCCACTCCACCCTCCTTCGCAGTATCTCGCTCTCCTCCCCGAGGGTCGAGACGTAGCCGGTCGACATCCTGAGCAGGAATCGGTCGAGCTGTGCCTCCGGCAACGGGAAGGTCCCCTCGTGCTCGATCGGGTTTTGGGTGGCCATGACGAAGAAGGGACGATCCAGAGGATAGGTCGTGCCCTCGATCGTGACCTGTCTCTCCTCCATCGCCTCGAGGAGAGCGCTCTGCGTTTTCGGAGGGGCACGGTTGATCTCATCCGCCAGCAGGACGTTCGTGAAGATCGGTCCCTTCTCGACCGCGAACTCGGACGTCCTCGGCCTCCAGATCCTCGTGCCTATGATGTCGGCTGGTACCAGGTCGGGGGTGAACTGTACCCTGCCCCAGACGCAGCCAATTGCCCGAGCGAACGTCTTCGCCAGCAGGGTCTTGCCCAACCCGGGATAGTCCTCGAAAAGAACGTGTCCTCCCGCAAGGGCGCCGCAGAGAAGGTGTCTCGGCACCTTCGGGTCCCCCACGAACACCTCTCCCACAGTCCTCAGTATGTCGTCCGCCTTCGACTTCAGCTCAGCGATCTCCAACCTCGCTCCCTCCTCCCGGTTTCAATGTGAAATTGGTATCCTCGATCGGATGATCCGCCCCTCCGACAATCGAGGAGCACAGGCGGAGCAGGTCCTGGACGAGCAGCTTGCGCTCCGCTATCGCCTTCTCCTTCCTTCTCGCCTCCGATCGGACCGTGCTCAGACGGGGTTCCTCTTCCCGATAGTCGATGATGAGCGCGATGACGCGCTTGGAGGACTCCGCGTCCACCGTGTTCTTCTCCAGGACCGATGCGACAAGCAGGATGAGGCCCTCCTTCCTTCCTTGCTCGACGAACTCCCTCACCGCCTCGGAGGCCGCACCCAGCTCCGCCGTCTCCCTCCTGACGTCGTCTCCGAGCACCTTCCAGTCGCCGAGCCCGAGCCCGCTGCTCCTTGTCTTGAGATACCGATAGGCGAGCCAGCCGACGATTGCGAAAGCCACCACGACCATCGACCATTCGAGGATCGAAAGCGCCTGAGGCATCTCGGAGCCGACGAACGGCCGGATGACCAGGAGGTACGAGGACACGAGGAAGACGACCGCGCCGATGATGACGACGTTCCAGCTATCCTCGGCATTCGAGGCCATCCATCGGATTGTCCTAGAATTGTTCCTGGCGAGCAGAGGAAGGAGGGAAATCAACGCGGTCAACGACCCGGAAGCTAGCGCGACCGGGCCGAGCGATTGGACGGGCCCGAGGTTGGAGAGACCGGAGGAGAGAAATCCGGTCATTCCCAGAAGGAAGAAGGTCAAAGCCCTGAGTGCGAGCCAGGTCCTTGTCTTCCGCGGATGGAAGAAGAACAGGATGGACGAGATCAGAACGCCAGATGCGAAAACCGTCACGGCGGCGAGCTTCAGGGCGTCCACATTCTGGGCGCCGTAGAGAAGTGCAAGGAACGATCCGATGAGACCGGCCGTCAGCGTCGACCTGGAGAGCGGCTCGGCGTATCTACCCCTGAGCCCCACTCTGATCAGCGACGATGCGAGCAGGGCCAGTATCAGGATGAGCGTGGGAAGGAAGGCGACGTAGGCGCTCTCCATCTTCCAGACCGCGAGTGCCATCGATGCGAGGAGCAGTGCAAGGATCGCGGCGAAACCCAGGGCGATACGTTTGACAACCGCCATCGCCACCTCCGAGCCAAACGTGCTTCCCTCGGCGCTCTTCATCCGGCACCCCTTCTGCCCAAGAACGCTCTGATGCCGGAGACGGCGAGCTCCATGTCCAGGTATCCAGGACGGCCGAACTCATGCGTGCTGAAGCAGGCGACCTCGAATCTGGAAACGGCGACCTCGAGCGCCTCCGAGCATACGCATGTCGTCTCGCGCTCGGCAAGGCGTTGGACCTCTCGGGGCGTATGATCGCGCGTGATGGACGGGGACATAGAAGAGAGTGCCTCAAGCGCCTCATGGTAGAGGCGCGCAACCTCCTCCCGGTAGTCGACGATGCGGACGATCCGCATTGAGAACCCGGCTCGCCCGATCGCCCTAATCTCGTGGATGCCGGGCGCGAGGAGCAAACGTCCCTCCGCGGTCTCGCCTTCTACCCGAGCGAACGCGACCTCAGAACCGTCGACGAGGAGCCGCACCCCTTCGAGGCGTCCCCTGACGGCAACTGCGAGCTCCTCGTCCTGAGCCCACTTGGCCGGGAACCCCTTCTCGATGGCAGGAAACTCGATCGTGTATGGTCCATCGATCTCCTCTATGATGGCTGGATTCCCATCCTCGCCATCGGATTTCGCGCCCCTCCTTGAGTACGCGACGCCCGCAACGACCCCTGCGACGCAGACTCCGCCGGCGATCCAGAGCAGGAATGACCAGTCGAACCCAGCGGGAGACATGGCGACCTCTGTCACCGCGCTAGCATATTCCTCGTTGCCTGCGAATGTGACTCTGACCGTGCTCGAGTCCGGCGGAACGCTGACATCCGCGGAACCTTTGGAATCGGTCAAGGCCATCAATGTCTTGTTTCCCGCCGAGACCTCGAGCTTCGCTCCGGAAAGCGGCTCGGAGGAAGTACCTCTCAGGACAATCGCGGCGCTTCCCCCGGAGGCGACCGTCTCGAGCTTCGGTCTGTCTTTGATGCGCATCGTCCAGTTCGCGAGGGCGCAGTCCGCCAATGACATGTTTACCTCGTGAGGCCCCCTCTCGATGCCAGTCATCGGGAGGTCGACGTTCAGGAAGAAGTATCCGAACTCGTTGGTCGAGTTGTTCACCGCACTTCCGCCTGCGACGAGCGGCAAGAGCGTTACGTTGACCCCCACGGCCGGGATGTCGTTGGCGTAGACCCTGCCGACCAGAAGGTTCATTTCGCCCCGGACAAGGGTCTCGGTCACCACCTCCGCTTGGAGGGCGATGATGCTGAACTCGATCGAAGCGTTGCACGCGCCTACGAACTGGCTGCCAGCGAACATCGCCAACACATTGCTGACGCCGTGCGATGCATATGTCAGAGAGAACGTTGCATTCCCCCCTTCATCCGTCGTCGGGTTCGGCGCGATGCCGCCCAGGTCGATGACGGCGTTGGCGATTGGCAGGCCGCTCCGCTTCTCCTCGAGGTGCAGATGGAAATCCACCGGTACCCCTTGTGGGATGCGGACCGGGGCGCTGAGCACGAGCTCGCCGTAGTCATAGAGACTCGCCGTCGTTTCGCAAACGGCCGGAGCATACGTCTCGTTTCCAGGAGCCCAGGCGGTGACGATCAGATTGCCAGTGGGGATCCCGTCCGGAACGACGCATTGCATGTCGAATCCCCCGCCGGAAACCGTCCCGCCTCCGCAGACTATGCTATTCCCTGATGGAGCGCTCCTGACTAGGACAAGAACGCTCGCTCCCTCGATGGCGATGCCCGACCCGTCCCTGACGGTGCCGTTCACGTGGAAGCTCGTCCTCTGCTGGAGCGAGAGGTCCGAGCACCAGAGCTCGGGGTAGGTCTGATCGCCTGGCGGGACTGAGGGCAGCGGTGAGATCATGAAGTGGACGACGTGGAAGGTGTACTCGTGGCACGGAAGGTCGAGCCGGTCAGGTCCCAATGCCTTCCATCCTACAAGCACCGGCACGAGCGTGTAGTTGCCCCACTCGAGGTCGGTGAGCCAGAAGTTGCCCTGAGCGTCGGTCGCGGCGACCCTCACGAGCTCGGAGCCGCGGTAGAGGGCCAGGTCGATCCCTCCAACCGGTATCTCATAGTTGCCCCATGGGTCGCCGGGCTGAGAAGGCATCGAGACCCAACCAGCGATCCTCGCCAGCGTCTCGTTCTTGGGTTCGGCCGAGGTCACGAGGTCGTCCTTCCATCCGGCGGAATCGGGCTCGAGGTGGAATGGATCGGTGAAAGAGAACGGAGTCGCGTCCAGGATGATCCATCCGACGCCTTCGAGCTCAATCTCGGCATAGGCGTGGGCATGGGCCAGCCTGACGATCTGGAAGTTCCCATCGGGATCCACTACATATCCCGTCACGTACCTCGCAGGGATGCCGATCGAACGCGCCAGCAGCGTCAAGGCGCTGTTGAATTGGCTGCAGACACCTTTCTTGCCGTGGAGAAGGAACCATAGCACCGGGTCCTCTCCGGTGGGGGCCTTCTCGTACTTCGTGTCGTAGGTGTAGCCTGCCCGGAGGAAGTCCCTCAGGGCCATCGCCTTCTCGTACGACGTGTTCTTGCCCTGGGTGACGAAGTCTGCGAGGTCGGCGAGCTCCTGGGATATCCCCGAGGGCACCCCGAGGTATCGCTCGTCGTTCGGAGAGCTCGCGTTCGCGAGGGCGTTCACGTCATAGTTGGTGAGCAGGTATGCGCAGAGGTAGGAATCGGACACCCTGGTCACCGAGTACGTCCCGAACTCCTGCGAATACTCGATGGGACCCTCTGCCCTGAAGAGATAGGTGTCCTTGAACGTCGGGACCCCTCCGATCATCGTCCTCGCAGGTGAGACCGTCACCGAAGTTATCGTTCGGGTGGCCCCCTGCGAGTCAGGGACTGTGACGAAGGCCTCATTGACAAACTGCGCAAGCTCTGAACCCGCGGCCGTCCAGGTGCCGCCAGAATAGTCGGTCAGCACGGCAGACCTCATGTACGCGGTGCCGGTCCTACCGTAGAGGACGAACATGGTCGTATTGAGCTGCTTTTCGGTCAAGAAGCTCATGTCATTCTCCACCTTGGAGAGCGAGGCATACTGTATCAGGTTGCCCTCGGGTGACGCGTCCCCGGTCTCTCCTCCGCCTCCCTGGTTGAACATTGGCACGACGTGCACGTCGTTGATCACGCTGGAGAGCGCGGACAGCGCCACCGATGCCACTACCACTAGGGCGATTATCTTTCCTGCTCCTTGCACGAGAAGCCACCAGAGGCCAGGTAGATTTCCGTTGGAACGCTATAAGATGATTATGGAGGTCGGCACCGAGCGAGGTGATGCATCGATTGCCCTTGTAGTCCAGAAAACGATTAGCGCCGGCATCCGATGTCCAGGGCGCTCGCGGTCGGCAGCTCGACTATGCCGAACCAATACTCGTTGATCGTGTAGACCATCCTTAGAAGGCCGTCAAGGTCGCTCGGTTTCACAACGTATGAGTTCGCGTACAGACCGTACGTTGTCTCCACGTCCCGGTCCGACATGGAGGATGACAGAACCACGATTGGCACCGACCGGAGCCGGCCATTGGACTTGACCTCTCGGAGAACATCGAGTCCGTCCATGCGGGGGAGCTTCAGGTCGAGCATCACCAGGTCAATCGGCCTCTCCGACGGGTTCGCGTCGTTCGCCTTGAGTTGTCTGACGGCCTCGTCCCCGTCACGGACCCATTGGATCTCGACATCTGGGTTCACCTCTTCAAAGGCCTCCATGAGCAGGCGCGCGTCCCCGGGATTGTCCTCGACGACAAGGATCTTGTGCTTACTGCCGGTTCTGGGACTCATCATGACAGCACTCCGTCGGCCCGGTTCAGCATCAGGTGCGTCGACACTGACCCCCGTCCCTGAGGCTCTGAAAGGTGAGCATCCCGGTACTTTATGCTTTCTGATTCTGGGCTCCAGTCGTCCCTCGGAAGCTAATAAGTAATGGGAGACTGATAGTCAGCAACTGCGGTCAGAAGCTTCGTTTCGCCGTGGTCGCAGCGCTCAGGAGCTCTCTCTCAGACAGTGGGGGTTGGACGTGGACGAACCAGTGGCAAAGACGGTCAAGATTCTTCTTGTAGAGGACAACCCGATGGACGTGAGGCTCACCAAGGAGATGCTCAAGGAAGCCAAGATCGGCAACGAGGTGGATGTCGCGGAGGATGGCCAGGCCGCTCTCGATCACCTGATAAAGGCGTCCGAGAACGGCGGAACCGGACTCCCGGATCTTGTCTTGCTGGACCTCAACCTTCCGAGGATCGACGGAAAGAAGCTCTTGGCCCTGATGAAGGCGGACGACCGGTTCAAGCACATCCCGGTGGCCGTACTCACCGCTTCGAGCAAGGACGAGGATGTCCTTGCCAGCTACAATCTCAAGGCTGTCTGTTTCGTAACCAAGCCTGTCGACATGACCCAGATGCTCAAGGTCGTAGAATGCGTCGACGATTTCGGCCTCCGGATCGTGAAGAGGTGAGGTGGCGATCCAGGTTGGCCAACCCAACCATATAAACGTGAGATGCTCGATTATGTGGAACGTCGGGGGGCAAAGGCCCGCAGCGACATCCTAGGCTCGCAGCCCTGAAGCGGTCGTGGGGGAGAGTGGGAGTCTGCACGCACAGCTGAGGTTCGTACCTACTGACCAGATGAAGGACAAGGACGCGATGGCGACCTCTGGCCCGATCGCATCCGCCAATGTCTGGAGGGTAGACCGGGTCGGCAACACCATGTTCATCTCGCCAGGCGTGGCGGACGCTCTGGGCATCAGTCAGGCCGACGGCTCCAGGCATAAGATATTCGAGTTTGTCGACGCGGAGAGCGCGGAGGTGCTGAGAGGGCTCATCAAATCGAGATTCTCGCCGCCTAGGTACGCTTTCAGCGTGAAGAGGGCCGACGGCAGCAAGTTCTACGCCAACGTCGCCTCGGCCCCCGAAGTGAAGGAAGAGGTAGGACCGATCGGAGCCCTGCTGGTAGGATCCGCAGGCGGCGATTCGGTGCTCGCGTGGGTCGAGACGGAGATGCCGTCGGCGGCCATCCCTCCGGCGAGGAGGACTCAGGAAGCGACGGTGAGGCTGCAGTACGAGAAGGAGGTGCTCGAGGTCATCATGGAGAACACCTTCGCCCACGTCGCCTACCTCGACAAGGACTTCAACTTCCTGAAGGTCAACGGAGCCTACGTAAGAGGTTCGGGACACAGCTCCGAGGAGCTAATGGGCAGGAACCATTTCGAGCTCTTTCCGAGCGAGGAGAACGAGAGGATCTTCGATCGGGTCCGGACATCAGGGATTAGCGCTGAGTTCAGGGCGCGCCCTTTCAAGTTCGGCAGCCATGTCAAGACCGAGGGCAGGTTCTGGGACTGGTCCCTTGTTCCGGTCAAAGACGACAAGGGGAAGGTGCAAGGCTTCGTCCTCTCGCTGGTGGACGTCTCGCAGCAGGTGGCCGACCGTGAATCGATCGAACGCCTGGCCGCCGAGGCCGACGCCGAGAAGCGCAGGTTGAGAGCGATACTTGACACATTGCCGGTTGGCGTCGTGATCATGGATGCGTCCGGGAAGCTGTTGGAGGCGAATGCGATCGCCGACAACACCTGGCGCGGGTTCCGACAGCATCAGGCGAAGCTAGACCCGAAGGAGTTCAAGGGCTGGTGGGCCGACACGGGAATCCCCCTCAAGCCTGACGACTGGGGATTCGCCCAGGCGCTCAAGACCGGGAGGCCACAGGTCGGCCATGTGGTCGACATCATGCGTCAGGATTCATCGAGGGGCACGATCATCGACTCATCCGCCCCGATACGCGACTCCGCCGGGAAGGTCATCGGATCTGTCACGGTGATTCAGGACATCACCCATCAGAGGCAGCTTGAGCAGGATGCGCTAGAATCGAAGGCCAAAGCGGAACTCTACCTCGACATCGTGACCAAGGACCTGGGGTCCCTGAGCACAGCCGCGATCGAGCAAATGACATCGGCGATGAAGGCACCAAAGATCGAGGCGAAGGCGAAGAAGAAAATGGCCCAGTCGATGGAGGCGCTTGAGGAAGCGAACAAGCTCATCGACGTGGTCGAGAGGATCAAGAGGCTGGAGGGGCACGATCTCAAGTACGGAATGGTCGACGTGGGCCTCCTCCTATCAGACATCATCGAGAAGGAGACCAAGGAGAACAAGGACCGGCTCTCGATAGACTACAAGGCGCCGGCCTGGTTCACTACCAACGCCAACGGCATGCTGGAGGATGCGTTCCGATATGTGATCGAGGATTCGCTCTCGAAGGCCAAGGGGCCGGTCAACATGGAGATACACATGGCGGACGCCTACGAGGGCGGCAAGCAGTATCACAAGATTGTCTTCGAGGACGACGTTTCGACGGGGGCATCCGATCAGAAGGCAGCCCTGTTCGCGCTGCCCCGGCGCGGCAAGGAGGGAACGACGGTCGACGATCTGAGGCTCTACTTGGTCCGGATGGTCGTGGAGGACCATCACGGCAGGATCTGGCTGGAGAGCCGGGTCCGCGATGACTGGAAGCACGGCCGAAGATACGTCGTGATGCTGCCGACCTCGGTGGTCCGGCAGGAAGTCCTTTCCGTTCATGGGAACGCTGAAGACGAGCCAGAGTGAAGGTCGCGAATGGACCGATGGCAAGCCCGAATTGCGTATGTGACCGCTGGACTCACGGATAAACGCCCTTCAATCGACGAAGAAGTGCGCAAAAGGACTTATACCGGTCGTTTTAATTTGAACGCTTAAGCTAGGAGGCAGTAGACACGCCAAAGTGGACGTCGAACGTGAGGCGGGGAGAGCACCTTGTACAATTCTGCGCATCGCCATCCCAGAAAGAGTCGGCGATAGTGGACCTCGTAGCCTGCGCCGGAGAACGCGAGAAGGTCGTGCTGTTCTCGGACTCGACCAAGCTCTCGTCTGCCGTAGGCAAGCGTGTCGGCAAGGCCCCGAAAGGCGCGGCGCGACTAAGCTGCCTTCCCGCCAAGGGGGTCGTCTACCCGGAGGGCAGATTCGAGGTCACCGAGGTACTGGAGTCCATCCGAAAGACGATAGAGGGCCAGAGGGAGAGCGGCCAGACGTCCATGATCGTGGTCATCGACATGTCCTGGTTGCAGGAGAGGCCCGAATGGTTCAGGTCGTTCATGCAGGTCGACGTCTCGCTGAATCTCACCAAGTTCCGCTTCCCAGTCACCTTGGTATGCCAATACGATCTCGCCTCCCTCTCAGCGGAGGAGGTCGAGACGATCAACTCGGTGCACGCCGTGGCAATGACCGATGGAAAGGTCTCGAGGAACTTCTGGCTGATCCCTCGCAGGGGCGGCACATTCGAGGACATGGGCCTCGTTCCAGAGGAAAGTCAGTAGTCCCTCCGCTGCCTTCCGTCGCAGCCTAGGCCTGGGAGTCCGGTTGCTCCTTTCTCTCCAGCTTCTGTGCCTTCGATTTGTCCCTCTTGGCAATCTCGGCGATCTGTTCGGCTTCGACCCTTTCCTCTTCCATCGTCTCCTCGATCGTCCTGAGGTCGCTGTGAAGCTCATCCGGCCTCGGGATAGGTCCCAGTATGTCGTCGGCCTTTCCCACGATCTTCTCGACCTCATCGACCTTGGAGATCTCCCTCTCCGGGACCGTTCTTCCGGTCCCGAGGTACTCGGAGATGCCCTCGACCAACTTCGTAACCTCGAACGGCAGGATCCACTTCGTGGACGCTCCGTTCCCAATCGAGGTCATTGTATCTAGCGAGAGGACTGTGAGAGCCTTCGAATCGAGGGTGCTCGCGCCCACGGATAGAACGCGCAGCCGCTGCGCTTCGCCCTGCGCCCGCAGGATGATCGCGAACCTCTCCCCTTCCGCTTCCAGTATCTTCGCCTGTCTCAACCCTTCGGCTTGGAGGATTCTGGAACGCTTCTCACCTTCTGCGTTGAGGATCGCCGCCTTCTTCGAACCGTCGGCCTGCAGGATTGCGGCGCGCCTCAGCCTTTCCGCCGAGGTCTGCTCTTCCATCGCCTGTTTGACCTTCGCCGCGGGGTCGACCTCACGTATCTCGACCGCCTCGACCCTTACTCCCCACTTGTCTGTCGTCTCATCCAGCACGTCTCTGAGGTGGACGTTGATTCTCTCTCGGTTGGACAGGATCTCGTCTAGTTCCATGTCGCCTATGATCGAACGGAGGGTCGTCTGCGCGAGGTAGACCGTCGCCGCCCGGTAGTTCTGGACCTCGAAGTACGCCTTTCTGGGGTCGATCACACGGGTGTAGATAATCGCGTCCACGTTAGTCGGCGAGTTGTCCTTGGTGATCACTTCCTGGCGCGGGACATCCAGGACTACGGTCCTCAAGTCGATCTTCACGACCTCGCTGACGAGCGGAGCCACGTAGTTGAAGCCCGTGTTCAGGATCCTCATGAACTTGCCAAGCCGCATGTAGACTGCCTGTTCATAGGGCCTCACGATTCGGATCCCGTTCGCGATTATCACGACGACCGCGATGATGGCCAGGACCAGAAGGGCAATGATCGTTACGTCAACTTCTGCCATGATTACATCCTCCTAACAAACGCCCTCTTTCTTCTCCGTTTCCTCTACTACCACATGCACGCCTTCGCTGTTGGTGACGATGACCTGCTTGCCGACCGGGATTGTGCAGTTTGCCATGGCACTCCACGTGTCGTGCTCGATTCTGACCTTTCCCTTGAGATCGTCCGGCCTGACCTCCACCGTCACAACGCCACGCTTGCCGATCAGCGAGGTGGCGACCGTGGTCTCGGGGGGTCCCGGCGGCGCGAGCCTCTGGTAAAGCCGGATGGTCAAGAACGTCGTCGGTATCAGCACGACCGCCGCGGCTATCGGAGCCCACCACGAGAGCAGGAAGTCAGGTATCAGGAGTCCGAGGCAGCCTAGTATGATCAACACTGTTGCAGGGACTAGGATGAAGTTGCCTGGGGCTGCGGCTTCGATTAGCAGCATGACCACGCCGATTACTATGAACGCGAGCGAAAGCTCGGTAGCCAGGTCCATTGTCCGTTAAATGATGGTCTAAGTATTTGGGAATATTGCCCGTGAGGGGTAGTTTGTGGACAACCAGGACAAAGGACGCCTGTCTACAGCCTTCCTCGCGCACCGCCGCCGATCTTCTCGTCTAGGCGGTGATGGTCAGGAGGATGATCGAGACGAGCAGTGTGATGACGGTTATCGGCAGGCCGGCCTTGACGAACTTCCAGAATGAGATTTCGACCCCCATCCGTTCGCCGCTCTCCGCCACGATCACGTTCGCCGCCGCGCCGAGGATCGTCGCGTTGCCGGCAAGGGTGCTGCTCGCCGCTAGTGTCAGCCACAGCGTGGTGCTACCCAAGGTGACAAGGAAGGGCGAGAGTAGCATCACGGCCGGCACGTTGCTGATGAGGTTGGAGAGGATCCCGCTGAATGCCGTCAGCCCGGGAACGCTGGTCAGCCCCTCTCCGGTGCTCTCGAAGATCGACACCATCTCGTTCATCAGGCCGGAGACCTCGACGCCCTTCAACACGATGAACAGGCCGACGAAGAACAGCAGCAGCGTCCAGTCGACGCCGCCGAGGATGGATTTGGCGCTGGCCTGGCGATTGAAGAGGGGCAGGGCGAAGAGGACGACCGTGCCTCCGACGATTGCCACGATTGAGAGCGGCATGCCGATCACCGACGAGAAGACGAAGCCAAGGAACACTACCACTAGCACGCCCAGGACGATGTAGACGCTCTTGTGCATGCCCTCGAAGTTGATCTTGCAGCGTGCCGCCTCACAGTCGATCGGCCGGCTGACCTCTTTGGGGAAGAACCGTCTCGGCTTGGTCTCGGCCTGACCGAGCTTCAGGTCCCTCCTGAAGACGAACCATATGAGCACGATCGCGACGAAGAGGGAGATCGCCGCCACTGGCAGCAACCGGGCCGAGAAATCGACGAAGGGGATGCCCGACTGCGCCGCGATGAAGACGTTCTGTGGGTTGCCGACCTCGGTCGCCACGCTGCCGATGTTGGCGGACACCGCCTCCGCGACAAGGAACGGTATCGGGTTGACCTTTATCAGCCGACAGGTCTGGATGATGATCGGGGTGAAGAGGAGCACCACCGCGTCGTTCAGGATCAGTGCGGAGAGGACCGCGGTCGCGACCATGATCATGACGAGGAACTCGAAGAGGTTCTTCGACGATCCGATGATGCGCAGCGAGACCCAGGTGAAGAACCCGCAGAGCTGGAGCGAGGCGACGAGCAGCATCATCCCGAGGAGCAGGGCCAGGATGTTCAGGTCGATGGCATCGATCGCCTCCTGGGGCGTCACCACCCCGAGCACGATCATGAGCGCGGCGCCGAGCATCGCCACCGCGGGACGCTCGATGTTGAACCAGCGGAACCTGCGGATGGAGATGAGCACGTAGGTGACGACGAAGACTATCAGAGCCAGCCACAGCTCAGTCTGCATCCTCGCGGAAATGAGAAAGGCCACTTATAGAGCTTTCATAGGCTCCACGAATCACACGCCAGGATAGCGGAGAACAGTGCCCAGCACCATGGAGACATCGAAGTTCGTGAAACCGAGGGGCTTGATCTTCTTGTCGATGATCTCCACCAGCTCGCGGTTCGAGCCGGCCCTGATCCTCATCAGCACCCGTCTCTCGCCAGTCAGGTGCAGGATCTCGGAGACGTTCTTGATCGACATCAGGGCCGCGACCGCCTGGGTCGTCGTACTGGGATCGATGTCGGCGGAGACGTACGCATCGGTCCCAATCCCCATCCGCGCCTCGTCCACTATGGCCGAGTAGCCGAGGATGACGCGTTCGTCCTCCATGCGCTTGATCCGGTCGCGGATCGTAGAAGGTGAGCGGTTCAGGGCCTCCCCGATCTGCTCATATGTCAGCTTGGCATCCTTCTGAAGCATCTGGATAATCATCGCATCGAGATCGTCCTGCAGGGACCCACACTCTCCTTCCTTCCGATTGGAGATTCTCAGTTATGCTTCTTTGCCTTCTTGGAACGTTGGAGGGCTTCCGATCTCAGGTAGTCGCGGATGATCCTGGAATGGTCGAAGGCCAGCTTGGGGACCCGGTCTAGGTCGAGAAGCTCCACGGTGGCCGCATCGCTTCCCGGAACGATGCTCTTGTCAGCGGCTTCTAGGACGAAGACGATGCTGATGGTGTGCCCTCTCGGGTCCCGCTCTGGGTCCGAGTAAACGCCCAGCAGCCGGACGATGCGGGTGGATAGTCCCGTTTCCTCTCTGACCTCGCGTCGTACCGCGTCCTCCACCTTCTCGCCGTACTCGACGAAGCCGCCAGGCAGCGCGAGCTCGCCCTTAAAAGGTGGCCGGTCTCTCTTCACCAGGACGATCCGATCGTCGATCACTACTATGCCATCGACGGTCAGGGCCGGCCTCTGGTACGTCTTCGATATCTCTTCTATGTCATCCGCCCCTTCGCGGTCGATCGCGCCCTCCTTCCTCATGGGATACCCTGCTCCAGACCAGGTAGGTCGAGGCATAGCTTATTAATCGCTTTGTGCTTAGGCGCGTTCGTGGTCGTTTCCAAGAAGAAGATTCCAACAATCATGAGGGCCGACGAGATCCTCGACAAGGCGTTCAAACGACTGATGAAGATCGAGAAGGAGGGCGACGACCTGATGGAGTCCAGGAGGAGGACGACGGTCGCCAGGATCACCGCCTCGGGGGACATCATTTCGTCGACCATGCAGAAGTACGTGAAGGCCTTCCCTTCGATGGAGAAGCGGGACGAGTTCGTGATGGAGCTCATCGACCTGCTCGTGGGGATGGATCAGCTCAAGAAGTCGCTCGGCGCGCTCTCATGGTGCGGCAAGAGGACCGACGCGATGAGGCAGGAGTACATCCGGAAGACGAAAGGAGCGACGAGGCTCAATGATATCGAGCAGATCAGGAAGGAGTACTACGGGCGTGTCTCCTCGGTCGTCAAGCAGGTCGCCACCGATCTCATATTCGTTGGACATGCCAGGGACGAGATGAGGAGGATCCCGACGATCGACACGGAGCTCCCGACCGCGGTCGTGGCGGGATTCCCCAACGTCGGCAAGAGCCAGTTGGTCGGCCAACTCTCATCCGCGAAGCCCCGCGTCGCGCCCTATCCCTTCACCACGCAGGGCATCGAGATCGGTCATTTCACCGATCGCTATCAGCGCTACCAGATTGTCGATACGCCCGGCCTTCTCGACCGGGAGCTCGAGGAGCGCAACGACATCGAAAGGCAGGCGGTCCTTGCGCTGAAGCATCTGGCCGACGTCATCGTCTTCATTCTCGACCCGACCGAGACTAGCGGCTATTCGCTGGAGAAGCAGCTCGCCCTTCTCGAATCGCTGAAGCGCAACTTCTCTTCCATCCCGATCCTCGAGGTCGAGAACAAGGCCGACATGATGAAGACAGGAAGCGGGAGGGTCGCGATCTCGGCGCTGACGGGCGAGGGCGTCGAGGAGGTCAGGGCCAGATTGATCGAGCTGCTCAAGCCATCGGTCGCTGCGATGACTTCCGAAGCACAGTCTGGAAGTGTTATCTAGGCAGTAGGCAATCGGGCGGATAGGGGTCGGATGCCGCAGGAACTTGCGTGCAGCGATAGGGTGCGTTCTTACTTCGCGGGGCTGTCCAGCCAGGCGGACCGCTGCTATGCCGTTGCCCGCAGGGCACGGGCCAGGGGCATGGATCCCGAGACCTTCGTCGAGATACCGCAGGCGGAGGATCTCGCCTCGAGGGTCGAGAAGCTTCTCGCTGCGTGGAACGTGGAGGGGGTGGCGGCCCGCATAAGAGAGCTGAGCCGCGACCACGATCGGGAGGAGGTCTCCCTCCTCATCGCAAAAGAGGTGGCGAACCAGCCGGCGAAGACGAAGGAGGAGGCGATCGACCGCGCGGTCAGGGTCGGCCTTGCCGTGCTGACCGAGGGCATCCTCGTCGCGCCGCTCGAGGGCATAGCGGGCATCAAGATCGGCAGGAATTCCGATGGGACGAACTATCTGGCCATTTCATTCGCCGGGCCGATCCGAAGCGCCGGAGGGACGGGGCAGGCCATGGCCGTGCTCATCGGCGACGTGGTGCGGAGGGAGCACAGCGTCGGCAAGTACATCCCGACGCACGGAGAGGTGCAGCGTTTCAAGGAGGAGATCCCCCTCTACAAGCAGGCCCAGCACCTGCAGTACGTGCCCACCAACCCGGAGATCGAGCTGATCGTGAAGAACTGCCCGGTCTGCGTGGACGGCGAAGGGACTGAGGACGTCGAGATCTCCGGCTACCGGGACCTGCCCCGGGTCGAGACGAACAAGGTCCGGGGAGGCGCCTGCCTCGTCATCGCGGAAGGCCTATGCCAGAAGGCGCCGAAGATCGAGAAGCACGTCAAGAGGCTCGGCATCGATGGCTGGGCGTTCATCTCAGAGTACCTCGCCATGAAGAAGAAGGAGACGGCGGAGAGCGACCAGTCGAAGGTCAAGCCGGAGTACAAGTACCTCAAGGACCTGATCGCCGGAAGGCCGGTGCTCGGTCACCCGTCCAGGGTCGGCGGTCTCAGGCTGAGGTACGGCAGGGGAAGGACGACGGGGCTCGCGGCGATAGCCCTGAACCCTACGACGATGTACGCCGTGGACCAGTTCCTCGCCATCGGCACGCAGATCAAGATCGAGAGGCCGGGGAAGGCCGGGGCGGTCACGCCGTGCGACTGCATCGAAGGGCCGATCCTGCTCCTGAACAATGGCGACCTGGTCCAGACGAACACGGTGGAGGAGTTCTCCGTGGTCAAGGACCAGGTCAAGGAGATAGTGGACCTAGGCGAGATCCTCATCCCGTTCGGGGAGTTCGTGGAGAACAACCACGTTCTCGTCCCGGCGGGCTTCAGTCTGGAATGGTACAGGGCCGAAGTGAGAAGGGCGACCGGCTCGGTGCCGAAGGACTGGACGACTCCTGCTTCCTTTGAAGAAGCGGCCTCATTCTCGCTCGAGAAGGGGATCCCCCTCCATCCCCACTTCAACCTCTTCTGGAGCGACGTGCCCCTCGACGCAGTGAAGGCGCTAAGGTCCAACGCCATCGCCGATGGAAGAGTGGACGGAGGGCGGCTCAGCCTTGCGAACGATCCCGCTACCAAGGCTACGCTCGAGCGACTGGGGGCTCTCCACGAAGTGAGGGACGGCAGGATCCTCCTCGCAGAGCGGTACTCGGCAGCAGCCCTCTCGTGCATGGGCCTGAGATCAGAGGGCACGGCGATCAGGGCGGTCCGCGAGCTCGAGGGGCAGACGACTCTCGAGGCGGTCTCGAAGGCGAGCGGGCTGAAGATATACTCCCGGTCTGTGACGCGGATCGGCGCTAGGATGGCCAGGCCGGAGAAGGCGAAGGAGAGGCGGATGAAGCCGCCGCCGCACGTCCTCTTCCCGCTGGGGCAGAGCGGCGGGGCCCAGAGGCTCGTGAGCGAGGCGATGGAGGACGAGGAGGTGCAGGCCGAGGTCGGCGTGAGGTCCTGCCCGGTGTGCGGGAAGACAACGTTCCAGTGCAAGTGCGAGTGCGGCTCACACACCCTGCCGACGGACGCGCCGGCGCAACAGGTCATCGACGTCACGAAGATCATCGAGGCGGCGATGCTCAACCTGGGCGAGACTGACGTGCCCGCGATCAAGGGGGTCCAGGGCATGATCTCGCGCAACAAGACGCCCGAGCCGATGGAGAAGGGCATACTCCGTGCCAAACATAGCGTCTTCGTGTTCAAGGACGGCACGATCAGGTTCGACATGACCGATGTGCCAGTGACTCATTTCCGGCCGCGGGAGATTGGCCTGACGGTTGACAAGGCGAGGGAGCTCGGCTACGTCAAGGATCAGGACGGGGCGGAGCTCACCTCCGACGAGCAGGTCTGCGAGCTGATGGTCCAGGACTACATACCCTCCGTGTCGTGCGGGGTCTACCTGGTGCAGGTCTCGCAGTTCATCGACGAGATGCTCTCCAAATTCTACGGTCTGCCGGCCTTCTACAATGCGAGCCAGGGCAGCGATCTGATCGGCCAACTGGCGATCGGCCTCGCGCCGCACACCTCGGGCGGTGTGCTCTGCCGCCTAATCGGTTTCACCGAGACGAACGTCGGATACGGACACCCTTTCTTCCACGCGGCCAAGAGGAGGAACGCGGATGGGGACGAGGACTCCGCGATCCTGCTACTGGATGGACTGATCAACTTCTCCCGCTCCTTCCTGCCCGAGAGGAGAGGCGGCCTGATGGACGCGCCGCTCGTCCTTACGACCAGGCTGGACCCGAACGAGATCGACAAGGAGGCGCACAACCTCGACATGCTCAAGGAGTATCCGCTTGAGTTCTTCCACGCCACCGTCGAATACCGACAGCCGAAGGAGCTCCAGGACCAGATGGATCTCGTAGGAGGAAGGCTCGGCTCCGTCCTGCAGTACGAGGGGTTCGGCTACACACATGACACGAAGGACATCGCCGAGGGGCCGAGGAACTCGGCGTACAAGATGCTAGAGACGATGCAGGAGAAGCTGGAGGCGCAGCTGGTCCTAGCGAAGAAGATCCGGGCGGTCGACGAGGTGGACGTCGTCTATCGCGTCGTCACCAGGCACCTGCTTCCGGATATGATCGGCAATTTGAAGAGCTTCAGCGGACAGAAGCTGAGGTGCACGAAGTGCAACGCGAAGTACCGCCGGATTCCGCTGTCTGGCAAGTGCTACTGCGGCAACAACCTCACCCTGACGGTGCACGAGAGCAGCGTCAAGAAGTACCTCGAGATCACCAAGGAGATCAGCGAGAGGTTCGCCATCGACGCCTATACTAGACAGAGGATAGAGCTGATCGAGCAGTCGATAAATTCGCTCTTCGAGAACGA
Organism: Methanomassiliicoccales archaeon; assembly: GCA_028679935.1. The sequence goes on from JAJRAL010000150.1 coordinate 18,849, forward strand.
CAAGGTCAAGATCTGCAAGCTCTCGGACTTCATGTGATCCTCGCGGAGCTCAGGCTGGCGGTTTGAAAAGATAGAATAGAATGAGCAAGTCGTTTGCTGCTCACGCGGCGCTGCTCTCGAGGGTCGAGACGAGCTCCCGGAAGTCGTCG
>JAJRAL010000161.1 GCA_028679935.1 Methanomassiliicoccales archaeon
CATAGTATTATCAGACTCCAATAAACACAACTACAATTACGATCAACTTCCAGATGACCATGTCCAGAGTCTCGCCGAAGATGCGGTAGCGGCCGTTGGCGAACGCGATCACCTGCGTGTTGCCGCCTGAGGCGTAGAGAAGCACCGGGTCCTTCGCCGGAGTCTTCACCCTCCCAATCTCGAGGTGGGCGATGCAGTGATTGACCCCGATGATCGGCACCTTGAGCCTGAGCGAGAGCGCTCTGGCCGCGGTGGCCACGGTGCGGAGGCATGGACCAAGGCCAGGTCCTTGCGAGAACGTTACCAGATCGACGTCCTTCAGGGAGATGCCCGCGGTTTGGACCGCCTTGGAAATGAGCGGAACGACGTTCTCGGCGTGGTGGTTCGCGGCCTCCCGGGGATGTATGCCTCCCTTCTCCGGCCTGTACATCCTCCCCTCGTTGGCCAGGACTTTGGCGTCCTCGTCAACGATGCCGACGCCCACCGTATGGGCCGTCCCCTCGATGCCTAGCGCGATCATTCCGGGGCTGACATTGGGGGCCGGTATTAAATGCCCTCGTCGCCAAGGGCGTTCAGCCTCTTGACGATGTTCAATGCGCCCTCGACGACGCCGCCATCGACGACGAGGATCGGGACGTTCTTGTGCAGTATCTCGTAGAACGCTCCCTCCGCCATGCCATCGGCGGACGTCACATCATAGATCCTCATCTCGACCTTCGGCGGGACGCGCTCCTTGACGTACTCGCACTTCTCGCAGCCCGGCTTGGTGAACAACAGAACCTCTGGCATCCTCTATCCCATCACCGTAACCCAGTGGGAGATAAAAAGGCCACCGGAACGGGGCTCGTGTGAACGTAGAAATGGACGTTCGGCGTTCGACGGACGATGAGCAGGAAGCCGACCACCGAGCGCTTCACCGGACGCGCCTCGTACTACGCGAGGTACCGACCAAGCTATCCCCGAAGGCTCGTCGACGACCTGTTCACGAGAGGGGTTATCCCTCAAGGGGGCAAGGTGGCAGACCTCGGCTCGGGAACCGGGATATTCTCCGAGCTGCTCCTTGAACGCGGCCTGACAGTCTACGCCGTGGAGCCGAACGACGACATGCGGCGGACGGCGGAGGAGCGACTCTCAGGCAGGAAGGGCTTCGTCAGCGTCAGGGGTTTGGCGGAATCGACTGGGCTCAGGGACCACAGCGTGGACGTAGCGACGGCGGCCCAGGCGTACCATTGGTTCGAGCCGATCGCGACTAGAAAGGAACTACGCCGCATCCTCGTGCCTCCTTGCTGGGTTGTTCTGCTCTGGAACGAACGCCAGGTGGAGGCCGACGAATTCTCCATCAGATACGAGGAATTGGTGAACGAATTCTCAGCGGAGCACGCCGGCATCGAGAGGAACAAGGAGGATCCGGAGAGGATCTTCGGCGACTCGCCGCTCGAGCGGCTGACCTACCAGAACAATAGGGAGCTCGACCTCGAAGGGCTCAAGGGCATGGCGGCCTCCGTCTCGTACCTCCCCGCGCCCGGTCATGCTGGGCATGAGGAATTCTGCTCACGGTTGGAGGATCTATTCGCTCGCAGCGAGAGCGGCGGCATGGTCACGGTCCGCCTCCGCACCGAGTGCTGCTTCGGACATCTGGGATGAGGCCTGCGGACGCTCAGTTCCAAGTACGAAAGGCATATAGACTCGGAGGTGTTTCAGCAGAACCCACAAGGGCTCATGGTCTAGTGGTCATGACGTCTGCTTGACACGCAGAAGTTCGCCAGTTCGAATCTGGCTGAGCCCACTCCTACGCTCATCAATTCGTCCTACGTCGATTCGAATAACGCATTTTCGTGCGCTGCTCGCCAAGCATATCACCTTATTCTCGCCCTCGACGGTCAGAATCAAGGACGGGCGACAATCGAAGGCACTAGGTAGAATGTTTGTTACGTTTCCCGTTCCGGCTCTCCGCGTTCGGGATCGTGAAGAAGAAAGTGGCTCCCTTCTCCGGCTCCGACTCGACCCATATGCGCCCGCCGTGACCCTCGACGATCTTCCTGCCGTTCTTCCCGAGGGTCGAAGGCCTGGGATTCCTGCCGCTGGCGGGACTGGTCATCTTCGCGACGCTCTTCACATACCTGGTCTGGGACGCCTACAAGGTTCAGCCTACCGGAGGATTTCGTCGAGCCTCGCGCTGGGGGTCGAGGACAAGCCCGAGCCATGAACGTCCAGACGCTCGTCTCTACCTCGGCCGCGCCTCCCAATCAGAGCGACTTGCGGGTTCCAACCGATGAACAAGATGCCATTGACCGCAACGTGACCAGCGGCAGGAAGATGCGAACATGATGTGAAGAGCGGCGGGCAGAAGGCCCTGCTCATCTCCTGACCCTAGATCCAGCCCGCTTCGAGCATGATTAGGGCAAGTGCCAATCCCACGACCAGCGGTCCAAGGGTGCTGTTCTCGAACCACTGACTGATGAGGCCTAGTTGCTAGTTCCGAGGGAAGGCCGGGCGCAATCAGGAAGAGGACGTCGCACGCCCCGTGCTTGCGCAACAACAGGTTTGCGATGAAGCCAATCGAAATCGAAGCTCGCGACGACGATGAACACGCTGTTTGCGTCCAATCCCGTCCCGATACGGAATCGAACGAGCGCAATGCTATTTGCCTAGCTAGTCGAGCACACCCGAGCGAACTCGGCGGACGCTACGGCGACGGCTGTAGTAGAATTCGGGGTCAATTGCATAACCCCTCGCGACCTGGTGATTTGGGGTGCGAGCAAATGATCGAAGGGACGTCAGAGCGGGGGCTCCAAGCGGGCCGAAGACCGGAGCTCCCCCCGGCCGAAGAGGCGCTCCGAGCCTACATCAACCGCCGAACGATGGTCAGCGCGGTGTTGGATAAGGTAGATCCCGAGCTCTATCAGGAGCTGGTCTGCTCCCGGGATCTCGAAGATGCAAGGTCCAGGACGGGCGGGCTTGTCCACAGACGATACGACCACTACCATTCGCTTGATTGCCAGGTCGAGGACCTTGAACGCGTGAACGCGCTCTCTTGCCTACAGGTCCTCCGCAACATCATCTCCGAAAGGAACGAGAAGAAGGGCGGATGCAGCACGCTCTCTGAGGTCTTGACGCTGTGCTCAAGACCCGTAGTGCCGAAGGACAGGCAATTGATGTTCATGGACTTCCTACATCTGGCAAAGGGCACGAGAGGCGATTCCGGCATATATTCGGAGAGCGCCCCTCGACTCGACGGGCTCGGGCATATCGAGGCGGCCCGGCTGAGGTCGGACTACCTGGACATCCTCGCATCAAGGTGCGTCGGGCGCGCACTTACTTATCCGACCGGCCTCGACCCGTCTGTCATCAAGAGGAGAGAGAGCCACCGAGCCAGGGTGCTCGATGTCCTAGGCGGCAGTAATGGCGATTGGGAGGATTACGAGTGGCATCTGCGAAACACCATATCCGATGCTGACACCGCATCCAAGATCATAGAACTCACGCCCGAGGAGGATGAGAGCATCAGGCTCGCCAATAAGCTCGGGCTGCAGTTCGGCATCTCCCCCTACTACATCTCACTCATGGACTCGAGGACCGGCGCCCAGGCAGACCACGCGCTCAGGGCCCAGGTCATACCGAGACTGGAGTACGTCGAGGCGATGGCCAAGGCGATCGAGGACGGCAGGAAGGGGGTATCGGACTTCATGCTTGAGGGGTTCACCTCCCCGGTGAAGTCGGTGACAAGAAGGTACCCGATGATCGCGATCTTCAAACCCATCAATTCCTGCGCCCAGTTCTGCACCTATTGCCAGAGGAATTGGGAGGTGGAAGGTCCCGGAGGCGCCAGCCGGCCGATCGGGGAGATCGACTTGGCGCTCGAGTGGTTCGAGCAACACACGGCGGTATCGGAGGTGCTGCTGACGGGGGGCGACCCGCTCGTCCTCCAGGACGCCGTTCTCTCCAAGATACTAACCCGGTTCAAAAGGATGTCCCACATCAAGCACATTCGCATCGGAACGAGGCTACCGGTCGTCCTCCCGATGCGGTTCACGGAGCGCCTCATTTCGTTGCTGGAGGATGTCAACCGACCTCCCGCGGTGGACGTGTGCGTTGTGACGCATTTCGAGCATCCGTACGAGGTGACGCCCGAGTCACTGCGGGCCGTCCAGTCCCTCAGGAGGTCTGGCATCATGGTCTATAACCAGCAGGTGTTCACCTTCGAGAACTGCCGCCGCTTCGAGAGCGTCGCTCTGCGCCTCGCATTGAAGCAGATCGGCGTGGACCCCTATTACACGTTCAACACCAAGGGGAAGGAGGAGACGGGCCATTTCCGAGTGCCGATAGCGAGGATCCTCCAGGAGAGGAAGGAGGAGGCCAGGTTGATTCCTGGGCTGTCGAGGACGGATGAGCCAGTGTTCAACATACCGGGGTTGGGCAAGAACCCTTTACGCGCCTGGCAGCACCACGACCTGATCATGCTATCGCCTGGGGGAGAACGGATTTACGAATTCCACCCCTGGGAGAAGAACATCGCGCTTGCTCCCACCTACCTCTACCGTGACGTACCAATCGGCAGATTCCTGGAACGGCTGGCCGCGAGGGGGGAGAACGTCGAGGAGTACGAGAGCATATGGTACTATCTCTAGTCCGCGATCCCGACCGAGAGCAAAACGGAGACCGCTAGGCATCCAACGAGGAAGCCGAACAGGGAGATCAGGATCATGATGTCCCTGGCTCCGGTGAGGAAAAAGACCGCCAGGCAGCCAAAGCCCTCTAGGGAGAGAAGGAGGAACCAGGTCGTCTTCTGGCGAGGTGGCTGCTTGGACTGGGACGTATTGCCCATAGCGATGTCCTTACGGGCACGTACACCAAGTAGCTAACCCCGAATTCCGAAGGATCCACGTCATTGGCGATGGCGCAGGTAGAGCTCGACTAGCCGTCTCTCGGCCCTCTGGAGTGTCTCCGAGAGCGTCGACTGAGCGATTCCGAGCCTCCGGGCGAGCTTCGCACCGGACGTTCGCCGCGGAAAGTCATAGTAACCGTGCTCGAGGGCTTCCCTGATCACAGTCTCCTGGCTCCTAGTGAGCGCCCTGGGTCCAGCGGTCCCGGATTTCCTCGCCAGCGAAACCTTGCATCCCGCCGAGGTCAGATCC
>JAJRAL010000007.1 GCA_028679935.1 Methanomassiliicoccales archaeon
CCCTCACCGTGGTCAGGAAGGAGCGCTTCTTGACGACCTCGTCGGCCTCGGAGGCGTGCCCCATCACCTCATGCGCCAGGAGCCCGGTTATGGACGGGCTGGTGATGCAGGTGAGCAGGCCGGAGGGGCACTTCTTCGCCTTGAGCATCCTCACCGCTTCGGTACCGGTCTGACGGCCGATCTCCTCCACATCGACCGCCTCGAACATGTCGAATCCCTTCGTCCCGTCGGTGATGCTGTAGAAGAGCTCGGTCCTGCCCGCGTCCGAGGCGATGGTCTGGGCCATCAGCCGACCGCGGACCTCTTCCCATTCGACCATCGTGCCCAGCGAGTTGACGACCTGGCTATTCTTGACGGTCTCGAGATACATGGCGTTGGTGTTCACGATTCTCTTGTCCACCCGCTGCGCCTTGTCCAGGTCGAGCGCGAGGGCGAGCTTGTCCTTCAGGGGGACGTCGTCCGGGTGCTTGCCGACCTCCGCTTTGACTTTTCCCAGCGTGACGATCCCCTTCAGCTGCTCCCTGCCCTTGGCGTTGCCTCCGTGGGCGTTGTGCACTGCTGCCTCCGCCGCGGCCATTATCTCCGCGTGGTCGAGGCTCGGGCTCGAGGCGTACCCCCACGCCCCCTTCGAGCGCGACCGGAAGCAGACCCCTCCGCTCCTCGTCGTGCCGAGACTGCGCACCGCGCCATCCACTATCTGGATCTGCATCGACTTGACCGATTGCTTCCTCGCGTCGCAGAACTTCGCTCCCAGGTCCCGCATCCTCTCCACGGCCTCTATTAGAAGGTCTTCCATCACACCACCCTCAGCTCCGTCGAGCCGGACGTCAGCATCTCGGCCCCCTTCTTCGTTATCAGAACGTCATCCTCGATCCTGACCCCGCCCTCGCCCCGGATGTATGCTCCTGGCTCGGCGGTGATGACCATGTTCTGCTTGAGAATCGCATCGCTCTCCATCGACGCCCTGATGCCGTCGTGCACCGCCAGGCCGATGGTGTGTCCGAGCGAATGATTGAAAAGTCCCTTGAACTCCGAGGCGTCGATTATCGATCTCGCCGCCGCGTCGACGTCCTTGGCCACCGCCCCATCTCTCATCGCTCCGATCGCGGCGAGCTGGGCCCGCCTCACCGTACCGTACATCCTCTTCATCTTGGGGCTGACGCTGCCGAAGAACATCGTCCTGGTGATGTCTGAGCCATAGCGTCTCACCGAAGCGCCGAAGTCGACGAGCACGCAGTCGCCCTTGGTCAGCTTCCTGGCCCCTGGGCTGTGGTGCGGCTCCGCCGTGTTCGGGCCGAACGAAGCGTCGGTGGAGAACGCCGGTGCGCTCGCCCCCTTCTTCTGCATCCTGTAGTTCACCTCGGCGGCGAGCTCGTACTCGGCCATGTCCCTCTCCAGCAGGTCGGGGAGCTCTTCGCCCACCGCGGAGGCGATACGGCAGGCCTCGCGCAGGCTCTCCAGCTCCTCCTTGTCCTTGATCGCCCTGGCGGCCTCGAAGGCCTTCCAGACGTCGACCACCTCGGCGCCGCTCACGCGCTTGATGTCGTCGAGCACGCGGAGCGTGAGGCCGGAACCGCTCACACCGAGCCTCTTGACGCCCTTCAGTTCCTTCCTCAGCATCTCTTCCTTCTCCGTCCTCCTGGCGAAGAGGTGCAGAGCCGCATCCGTCTCCCTCGCGCTCGTCTCCTCCAGTATCGATGAGAATAGGTCACTCCCGCCGTCGCGGTGCAGGACGACAGCGCAGCCCTCAAACAGTCCGGAGCTCGCTCCGATAGCGTAGAAGAAGTTGACGTCCAGATTGGGCTCGACGTCGTTCGCCAGAATGATCGTGTCGACCCCGTTAGGGATGTTCTCGAAGATGCGCCGCACTCTAGCCTTCGTTCCGCTCACCGGCCTGGGATGAGTACGGTAGCGATATAACGTTATGCTGGCGTGGCCGCTTCAGACCCCGACCCAGACGTTGGTGACGATGCTCTTCAGGGCCGAGACGGCGGAGAGGGCGGCGAGGTAGCTCGTCGCGGGGTTCTCCGGGAATGGCGTGTTGCGGATCTCCGCCCTCATCTGGCCGAACGGGCCCTTGGCGATGATCACGTGGGTGTTGACCTCGGCCTCTGGATCGCAGATCAGAGTGACCTTCGTGTTCTCGAACCCGAGCGCGATCAGGCTGACCGTCGCGGCGACGTTCACGTTCCGGGGGAAGAGCCTCACCGCCTCCCTGGCCGGCCCCTCGTAGATGATCGTCCTGCCATCGAGCTTCGAGACGTCGACCCCTTTCTCCTTCAGGTAAGGAACGTCCTGGAAGCCTCCCGGTCCCTTGGTGGTAATCAGATGTACCTCGTCTATCCGGCCCTGCGCCGAACGGAGCCCGTCCGTCCCGCAGACCGCTCCGGAGGGGATATAGAGCCTGCCGCCCTTCTCCCTGGCTAGTTTGAAGCAACGCTCCCTGAATGCGTCGTCGTAGAACGAGCCGACGCTCATCACCATGATGTCACGGCCGAGCTCGAGCGACATCGGGGCGAACTTCCTGGCCGCCTCCTGGGACGCCGCTTCGATGACCAGGTCGACGCCCTTCATCGCCTCGACTATGGGCTCGTCCCCGTACCGGGTCAGCATGCCCTTCTTGTATTCCTTGAGCCGGGCCTCTGCGCGCTGCTCATTCTTGTCGGTGATGTAGACGCGCTCGACCTCCGGCATGTCCTCCGCCGCCTTGGCCAGGACGTTGCCGATTGAGCCGCATCCGATGATCAGGAGTCGCATGAGCCATCGAACGCAAGACGCATAATTAGAGCTTTCCGGGGGTACGTCAAAAGCGTTTTAACCGGCGCGTGGCATCTTCAGCCGATGAGATACGAGCAGCTGGAGCACACCGCGGACGTCATGATCAAGGCGCACGGCTCGACGCTGGAGGAGTGCTTCGAGAACGCCGCCTATGCTCTCACCGACCAGATGGTCGATGCATCGCTCGTCAGGCCGGAGATAGAGATGACGTTCCAGGTGAATGGGGAAGATCCGGAATCGCTGCTCTACAACTTCCTATCCGAGTTCCTCTACATCCGCGACGTGAAGCACTTGATCTTCTCGACGTTCAAGGTGAAGATCGAAGGCAATTCGTTGTTCTGTTCCGCCAAGGGGGAGACGCTCGAGGCCTGCCGGCACAAGGCAAGGCACGATGTGAAGGCGGTCACCTATCATATGCTCCAGGTCGACCAGATGGAACCTTCGGTCAGGGTGATATTTGACATATGAGGCGCCCATGAAAGCCTCCGCCACCGCCTACCCGATACAGGGCTTGATCAAGTACCACGGCCTGAGGGACGAGGAGCTTCGCCTCCCCTACCACGACTCGATCTCGGTCTGCACCGCTCCGATCCGTACCTTGACGACGATCGAGTTCGGCCGCCGCCTGGATTCTGCCGAGTTCGACGGCAAAAAGGCGACCGGAAGGGAGCTCGAGAGGATCAGGGCGGTCGTCGATCCGCTGAGGAAAAAGGCGAAGAAGAAGAACGGGTTCCGAATGGTCTCCGAGAACAACTTCCCATCGAACATCGGGCTCGGGGCGAGCGCATCCGCGTTCGCCGCACTCGCCGTTGCGACGGCCGCGGCGTTGGATCTAGAGATGAGCCTCGAAGAGCTTTCGAGATACGCCAGGAGAGGCGCGGGATCGGCCTCGAGGGCGGTGACCGGCGGATTCTCTCGCTGGTACGCCGGCACCTCCGACGAGGACAGCTTCTCCAGACTTCTAGCCTCACCGGAGGAGCTGGACATGGGCATCGTCTGCGCCCTCATTCCCGCCAAGAAGTTCACCGAGACGGCGCATCGTGAGGTGACCACGTCGCCGTTCTTCGAGGCCCGCATCAAGTACGTGGTCGAGGCGTTGGACAAGATGGAGAAGGCGATCTACGCGCACGACCTCAATCGCATCTGCTCTTTGGCCGAGACCGACACCTTGCTCCTCCACGGAATAACAATGACCGGGATCGACGAGCTGGTGCTCTGGCGGCCAGACACGGTGAAGGTTATCTTGGAAGTGAGGCAGATGCGCTCCGAGGGGCTGAGGACGTACTTCTCGATCGATACGGGGGCGACCGTCTACGTCAACTCGCCTCTGGACGAAAGGTCTGAGGTCCGATCGAGGATCGAGATGCTGGGGATCGAGACGATCGATTGTCACGTGGGCGGTCCGGCGACGCTCGTGGATGACCATCTCTTCTGAGACTGATTCGCCAGAAAACGCTAACTACACGGCATTCGCTCTCTAGAGGGCCGGACGAATGCGGAATATCAAGGCGTTTGTCGTGCCGAGCAACCGGGGAGGAGGACTGGAGCACGCTCAAGATCGGCTGGTTCACGTCGGGGCGGGATGCCCAAGCTAGAGCCCTCCTCGAAGCGGTCAAGAAGAAGGCGGAGGGGGGCGCCATCGACGCCCGGATAGAGTTTGTCTTCTGCAACTGGGAGGAAGGGGAGGAGCCGCAGCACGCCGACTTCGCGGAGCGCGAGAGGTTCTTCGCCCTTGTGCACCAGCTAGGGTTGCCACTGATCACGCTCTCCTGGAAGAAGTTCAGATCGGAGATCGTGGCTGGGAAGAAGGACGAACGCCGCGCGGAGTACGGTCGGAAGATGAGGAACATGATCTACGGCCACTCGTTCGACCTCGGCCTTCTTGCCGGCTACTCCTTGCAGATGGACGCCGACACATGTACCCGGTTCGACCTGGTCAGCCTGCACCCCGGTCCTCCCTACGCCCCGCCTGGGACGGAGATGGAGATGATCCACCGGGCGATCATGGCGCGCGCCGAATCCCACGGAGCTACAATCAGGACATGCGCGCCGGAATGGGAGGCCCAGTCGATCGCCACTTTCTGTGCCTTCTCGCTGCGCGGGTCGGGCTATACACCCCTCTGGAACGCGCTGGATGCCAAGCTGGGCGATGGCACGGTCGACCTGGTCCCGAAGGCGGAGGTGGAGAGTGACCCGCTCTTCGACAGGATACGGTCGGACCTAGAGAGGAGGGAGCGGGCGCTAGTCGTCCTGACCCTCGGATTGTTCTCGGGGAGCAAGCTCGACCTCCAAAAGGGAAAAGTTTACGTTGATGGCCGACCCTTGAGCGGCCCATACGACCTCACCCAACCCGTCGAGGACGCGATCGGGAAGGGAGAGTTCTGAGGTGGGGGCTTGGACTTCGAGGGTCTCGAGGAGGTCATCGCCTACGAGGGCAAGCAGTTCGTCACCGACCTCGAGGGTCCGGTGACGAGGAACGACAACGCCCTTGAGCTGTGCGAGCGCTATGTCGAGCACGGCAGGGAATTGTTCTTCCTCATCGAGCGCTACGAGGACGTGCTGGCCGAGGTGCTTCATCGCTCCGGATACAAGACCGGCGACGCACTCCGCTTGATCCTTCCATTCTTGAAGGCCTTCGGTGCGACGGACCACGGGATGCTCGAGATGGCGAAGAAGAACGTCTCCGTCCTTCCGGGAGCGGACAAGGTAATGCGCTACATGCAGGAGATCATGGCCTCGTTCATCGTCTCAACCAGCTACGAGCACTATGTTAGCGCGGTGTGCGAAGCGATAGGGTTCCCGTTCGAGAACGCCTTCTGCACCCGCGTCTCGCTCGACCAGATAAGGATGGACGAATGGGAGGCGAGGACGATCAGGAACCTCGCGGAGGAGATTTCCAGGATGCCGATCATCGAGATCCCGCAGGGGGCGAGGTCGATGGGCGGCTTCTCGCCGCGGGATCAGCGGACGCTGCTCCGCCTGGACGAGATATTCTGGACCGAGATGACCGATCTTCCATCGTTCAGATTGGTGATGGAGGTCAACCCTGTCGGCGGGGAGGAGAAGGCCGCCACCATCGTCGACATCTGCAAGAAAACCGGCATCGGAATCGAGGACACGATGTACGTCGGGGACGGCCTGACGGACGTGCAGGCGATGCGCCTGGTCAAGCGGGGCGGTGGGCTCGCGGTATCTTTCAACGGCTCCGCTCCGGCCGTCAAGGAAGCGGACGTGGCGGTGCTCTCGCCGAACGCCGTCGTGACGTCGATCCTGGCGGAGGAGTTCTTCAAGGGAGGCAAGGACGCCGCCCTGGAGATTGTGGACCGCTGGAGCGTCGACGGGATACGACGCGACGGCCGGGTGAACGAGTACCTGGTCAGGGAGCTGGAGAGAGTGTTCGACGGCCGGCTGCCGAAGGTGGAGAGGGTGTCGTCGAGCAACATCGAACGCCTCAGCGAGTCGAGCGCCGTCTTCCGCAGGACGGTCAGGGGAGAGAGCGTCGGTAGCGTTGGATAGGCATGTTCCGTTCCTAGTCAACAATCGTGCAAACTCTTAATGGCCCCCAAGGCATTCAGGGTGGAAAGCAATCCATTCCATGGACTTTGGAGGAGAAGTCGGCATGAATCTGGGATTGGGAATAGACACCGGCGGAACCTACACGGACTCAGTCATAATCGACCTTTCGAACGGAGAGATACTCACCTCCGCCAAGGCCCTGACGACCCGCAACGACCTTTCCATCGGCATTAGGAACTCGATCGGAAAGCTCGACAGCAAGCTCTACTCACAGGTGCAGCTCGTCTCGGTCTCCTCGACCCTAGCCACGAACTCGGTCGTCGAGGGAAAGGGATGCCGCGTCGGCCTGATCGTTGTCGGCCACGAGTTCGACAAGTCGATACCCGTGGACGATCAGATCGAGATAACTGGCGGCCACACCCTGCTGGGGGACGAGAAGGATACCCTCGACGAGAACGCCGCCCGGGCGTTCGTCGAGAGGACGAAGGACAAGGTCGACGGCTACGCGATCTCGAGCTACCTGAGCGTCAGGAACCCGGAGCATGAGATAGCGCTCAAGGAGATGATGCAGTCAATCACCGACCATCCGGTGGTCAGCGGGCATGAACTCTCCTCGCGCCTGGGCTTCAACGAGCGCACGCTGACAGCGGTGCTCAACGCCAAGCTCATCCCGATCGTGTCGGACCTGGTGCTGTCCGTGAAGAAGGTACTGGCGAACTTCAAGATTGAGGCGCCTTTGATGATCGTGAAGGGCGACGGTTCGCTGATGGGCGAGAACGTGGCCAAGTCCAGGCCGGTCGAGACTATCCTCTCCGGCCCAGCGGCCAGCCTCACCGGTGCCAAGTTCCTCACCAGGGAGGAGAACGCCGTCGTAATCGACGTCGGCGGGACGACCACCGACATCGGAATCCTGCGCAACGGCAGACCAAGGCTCGACCCCGAGGGTGCGATGATCGGCGGCTGGCGCACCAGGGTGCGGGCCGCGGACATATCGACGTCCGGGATCGGCGGCGACAGCAGGATCGTCGTTCACATGAACAGAATAATGCTCTCCCCCCTTCGAGTCGTGCCGCTCTGCATCGCTCAATCCATCTGGCCCAGTATCAAGGGAAAGCTATTGAAGGCGAGGGAGACGAAGCAGCGCGCCCAGGCCTCGCACACCGAGCTCGGCGCGGTCAACATGAACACCGAGTTCTTCATCTTCTCCCGGGAGGTCAAGGGCTTCGACCTCAGCCCGGACGAGAGCAAGCTGTGCGAGCTGATCAAGATTGAGCCCTGCTCGATCTACGAGATCAGCGAGATCACCGGCGTCCATCCGCTCTCCTACAATGTGAGGAGGCTCGAGGAGCTGGGCGTGGTGCAACGCATCGGACTGACGCCGACGGACGTCCTGCACACCATCGGGAGCTACGTCGAGTACGACCCAGAGCCGTCGAGGCTCGGCGTCGAGATCCAGGCCGCGAACCTGAACATGACGCCGAATGAGTTCTGCGAGACGGCGAAGCGCATGGTCATCGAGAAGATCGCGACCGAACTGCTGAAGAAGCTGGTCTACGAGGAGACGGGGAAGACCATCTACTGCGACGTGACCACCGACTTCTTCGACAAGTTCGTCAAGCTGGGGGCCGGCATCGACTACTCCTGCCGCCTCACCCTCAACAAGAAGATCATCGGCATCGGGGCGCCGGTCGAGGCGTACTTGCCGCAGGTGGCGGAGAAGTTCCAGACGGACCTCCTGCTGCCGAGGTACATGGAGGTCGGCAACGCCGTAGGCGCGATCACCGGCAGCATCATCGAGACGATCGAGATACTGGTCAAGCCGAAGCCAGGCCTCGGTGTGATGGACGACCCGGCATGCCTCTACTTCTCGCCGACCGAGAAGCGCGAGTTCGAATCGATCACCATGGCCGTCGAGTACGCGAGCCAAGAGGGTGGCGAGGAGGTCCGGAGGAGGGCCCAGGACGCCGGTGCGGAGAACGTCGAGGTCGTGGTCGAGAGGGATGATATGAGGGCGAGCATGGGGTCTGAGTGGGGCGGGGATGTGCTGCTCGAGACCAGGCTGCTCATCACCGCCGTCGGGAAGCCGCGGCAGTTCCACGAGGTGGGACGCTAGTGCTCAACGTCGTGATCTGCGGAGGTTTCAGCCCCGGGGCCAGGGTGCTCAGGATAGCGATGCACGGCGTCGTCTCGTGCGGCGACGTGAACGTCGTCACCCTCGGACCGTCGCTCGCCGGCCTGGAGAAACCGGCGGAGGACATCAGGGCCCTCGATCCGCAGCTCACGGTCGTGGTCGATGCGTGCGAAGGCGGATGCGGCAACCAGGGTCTGGCCAAGCTCGGCATCAAGCCCAGGTCCGTCCTCGTCCTGCCGAAGTACCCGATGGTCTCGGAGAAGAACGTCAAGGACGCCGAGGCGAGGGTCACCAAGTTCATCGAGGAGGCGAGGGCGCGATGAGGAAGGGCGTCGTCGTCTGCGGGGCGAACGGCGAGCGGGGATTCGTCCTAGAGAAGCTCGTCGAGGAGTTCTCCAAGAAGAACCAGAGCAAGATCGTCCAGTTCTCCGCCTGCTCGATAGCCGTCTCGCCGCTGATGCTGACCATGAGCGGCGTCGATGGAACCAAGCTCGTCACGATCAACGGATGCAGGAACCGCTGCGCCGACCGCATCCGGGAGAACAATGGCTTGAAG
>JAJRAL010000103.1 GCA_028679935.1 Methanomassiliicoccales archaeon
GCGACTCCCCACCCGAGCAAGTCCAAACAGCCGGGTTGAACGTCTCGAGACCGGCGGGTAGGGCGCTTAGTTGAATGCCGCCTGAAACAGAAGGGGGCCTATTACCCTCACCTGGCACAAAACCCTCCAACATAAGCCGAAACGGTTTGGAAATTCGACGGATTTGCATCCGCTGCTGGATATGCGATTTTTGCGGCAGAATCGATGAAATCGTGACGAAAAAGCGGACAACCTAGTTCAACTGACATTTCCTCGACGCGCACAGGAAAGGGGGAATGTAGGTGAAGATTGCCTCAGGCAGGATGTATCTGTTCGAGGAGAGAGTTCCGCTACGAACGCACCAAATTCTCAGGACCGAACTGCGCAACGGCCGCCCGACGCTCTACATATCGAAACACTCGCCGGCCCAACTCAGGACGCAATTCGATTTTGACCCCGAGATCATGAAGACGTTCTGGCTCAGCCCAAGACCGGAGACCGACTGCATACCGCCGATGAACCTGAAGGCGTTCGAAGGCCGGGTCGAGGAGTTCCTCAAAGAGAACCCGGACGGCCTGATCGCCTTGAACGGGATAGACGTGCTGGAGATGTGGAACGGGCTGAGGCCCGTGGTCGACGTCCTCAGGAAGGCCCAGGAGAGAGTAGCCTCGAACGGGACGAACATGCTGATCTCCATGGACCCGAAGATGTACCGGGAGCACACTGTGCTCGAGCTGGAGAAGATCTCCGACGAGGTCGTCTGCTCAATCGCCGAGGGCGAATCGTAAGGCTATTCTCCGATGGCGGGCATCGTGGTCAACATGGAGGCCCGCCTCGAAACACTTCTCTCGCGCGTCAGAGCGGACCACGTTTCGGGAGCCTCCGAGACGGCGAGACACGTCGCGGAGGGCCTCGCCGAGCATTTGAACCTGCCCGGTGTAGAGGTCGAATCGCTGAGGGATTTCGCACACCGGGCTTATCGGGCAAGGCGCTCCATGGCCCCACTGTTCGTTCTGTTGAACGGCCTTTTGACAGATCTTCGTGAGGGGGAGGGGGATGTCCGTATCGCACGGCGTCACGTCCTCGATTTCATCGCCAGAGAGGCCGAGGCAGATCCTCTGATCTCAACGTCGCTCTCCGATATTGTCGAGGAGGGCCCCGTGCTCACGATTTCCAACTCCTCCGCCGTGGCAAAAGCCCTTGCCGCGCTCCATCGTAGGGTTCCGGACTTGAGGGTCGTCGTCATGGAGTCGAGGCCGGGGGGAGAAGGAAGGCACATGGCGCGGCGTCTATCGAAGGCCGGCGTCGAATGCGAGATCATCGCCGATTCGATGGTGTTCGAGAGGGCGAATGATTGCGCTTGCGCCGTCTGCGGAGCCGACTGCGTCGTGCCTGGCCATCTGGTCAATAAGGTCGGGACCTACTCGCTCGCCCTCGCCTCAGGAAAGGCAGGGATCCCGCTCCATTCGCTCGCGGCGAGCACGAAGATCGTAGGCGTGGACATCTCGGACCCAATCGCGAGACGCAGGAGACGCAATGGCTTCAGCGTTCGCAGTCAGGTCTTCGAGCGCGTGCCGCTGCGCTCCATCACCGACCTCGTGACGGAGGCGGGCGTATTCATGCCCAACGAAATCAAGTTCCCAAAGGGCCCATACCCGCTCCTCGACGATCCCAGGTGATATCTGGCAAGGCAAAACGATTAACTCCGCGGAGTCCCCTTAGGGATTGCGTGAAGCTCATCGGCCTCAAGAAGGAAGGCAAGTTGGTGAGCGTCCAATTCTACGGCTGCCAGCTCCGGTGTCCCTACTGCACTCACATCAGACAGCCGAAGACCGAGAAGGAGATCCAGGAGGTCCTGGAGTTCATCGCTGATCCCAAGGTCGAGGAGGTCTACCTCGGCGGAGCTGAGCCGACGGTGCAGAAGAAGGCACTGCTCGAGCTCCTTCAGCGCCTCGGCAGGATGAACAAGCGCGTGACCCTCAAGACGAACGGCATGGACCCGGGATTCCTTGAGGAGACGCTCGGCCTGGTGAACCGCTACGTCGTCGAGATCAAATGCCCCCTGGATGACCGGGAGTGCAACGCGCAGCTCGTCGGCCTCGGCAAGGAGGCAACGAGGAAGTACCTCGAATCGCTCGCCAAGAGCCTCGATGTGATACGCGGGCGAGAAGTCCGGATCTGGATCAGGGTCATACCCGGTTTCATGGACCACGAGAGGATGGCAAGGATCGGAAGGCAGGTCTCGGGCATTGCGACCGAGGCGTATCTCATGCAATTCCTCAGTATGCCGGAGAACGAGGCGCCGTTCGCCAAGGCCAAGGAGCCCGGTCCCAATGAATCGGAGATGGTCGCGTTGGCCCGCGTCCTCCTCGAGCACGTGCCCAATGTCTACGTCCGGGGCAAGGACTTCCGCGCCGACTTCCGCTCCGCCAACCGGACCTAGGGATTCTCGCCGGCCCCGCCTTCGGTTATCTTCCTGGCGAATGCGCAGTTCGTGCCGAGCTTGGTGATCATGACCCTGACCTCGTCCCCGGGCGCCGTCTCAGGAACGAAGATGA
>JAJRAL010000039.1 GCA_028679935.1 Methanomassiliicoccales archaeon
GCTCAATTGACATTGAAACAGGTTCGACGCTCTGTGAAACTATCCTCTGGCTGGGAATTGCAGAGGGTATCCCCGGCTCTCTGTCGTCGCCGCAGTCAGGTGCTTGATTCGGAATATGACATCGTTTTCAATGGAATGTTCGGGCGACGAGCGGGGATGGAGGGTCGTCGCCTCTTCGATCCGCACCCACCGTATAGGCGATACCATCATGTTCCTACGGCCTTTTCATTGAGGAATGAGGTGCTGGTCTGGGCAACAAGGTGCATATAGTTGCTGGTCTCAACCGACGTCGAAGAGGACCGGGTCAGCTGATCAGCGCCCGGTCTTCTAGGTGATCGACATGAAGGAGAAGACCAAGAAGGACATCGACGAAGGGATCAAGGATCTTCAGACGGGAGTCAGGACCGGAGTCAAGGACGTTCAGAAGGCCGCCAGGGATGTTGGGGGCGCCATTGACAAAGAAGTGAAGAAGGCACAAAAGAAAATGAAGAGATCTTGAGAACGGGTCCCTTCGAGCAAGACCTGCGAAGTGGCTCCCAGTGGACTCAAGGACGGAGCGGTGATGATCACTCCCGTTCTCTCCGCCTGCTTCTGTGAAGGTCTTCATATCGGCCCCCCTCCCATTTTTCATCGGGACGAAGCACATGACCGGGAAGAACGGCAAGAAGCCGGAGGAAGAATCCAAAGAGCCCGAGGAACCCGCCGAAGAGGAGGACGGGGATTCCAAGGACATCTACGATCATGATACCAGGCAGGAGATGGTCGAGAATGACGAAATCACCGCCTCCGAGGAAGGATTCATGCGCGGTTGGGACGGCACGGTGGAAGGCGGAAAGAAGCACAAGAAGGACAGCGACCACAAGGACATGGCGTCGGTCGAGCTGGCCAAGGAACAGTACCGAGAGGATTGACCACGTCTAGTGTACCCTTCAGGCCGTGATGCTTCTGTGGCGCATTCGCTAGCGTTGTGATCTACCCCAACAAGGCTCTCGCTGACCTGAAGAAGAGAGAGGATCCGAGGTTGCCCCTGAGTTGCCCTGAAGGCAAGAGGGGGACCGGGGGCTTCGGATGTCTAGGCCATAGGCTGAGACCCGGCTCGAATCCAGCGCTAGGAGCCCACTCGGCAGCCCTACTTGATCACCAGGATCCCAAGCACAAGCAGGACCAGGACTGCCAATATCACCGCACCAAGCAGACCGAATATTAGCCAGCCTAGGATGAATGCCACTACCGCGCCGAGTCCCAGGGCCCCCCAATTCATTGTTATTGCCATTGTATACCCTTTTTGACGACGGAAGCCTCCTGTTTATTATGCTTTCCTTTGACTGGTGGGCGCTGGCTTGACCGGGACGGCGACTGCATCAGGAACAAAGGGCGCCACTGGTCAGGTCCCTGAGAATGATCAAATACAGATGGCTCAAGAGTGCCCTTTAGCGCCTAAGTTGGCCCGCGACCTTTATGAGCAGTGAGACGGGTTAAACTGGCATAGACAACATCCTTCAAAGAGGCCGAAGGAGAGTGACTGATGCCTTCCATCGAGGACTTCGTCCAGGATCTCTACAAGGGCGAGAAGGAGGTCTCGGTGCCGAAGGACAAGGTCACCAAGCTATCTCCCGGCTGGAAGGTCTCGAAGCTGAACCTCCCCCACAAAGGGAGCAAGGCAAGCTGGCGGAACGGCCTTTTGCACGCCCATGACATGGGCGATCACTATCTGGTCCATCTGGACCGGGTGGATCCAGGGGAGCACAGCATCGGACATATGATCGCGGATGCACCGCTGATGCTGTTCCTATGGACCGGGTTCAGGTCCGCCTCCAAGAGCGCTGAGGGGAAGAAGGCCGAGGGAGAAGGAGTCCCGACCACCAGATGGATGCCTCACCTCGTGATCGGGTCCGCCCTCCTCCTGATCGGGATCGTCATCGTGGCGAACAATGCCCTTGCTCTCAACCTGATCTATCTTGCGGCCGCCGCAGCCCTGTTCGTTCTCGGGATCGGGTTCATCTGGAGAGGACTGGGCATCACGCGGAAACCGGTCGCGTGGATAGGAGTCGTCATCGGATTGATCATGATAATCATGGCAGCTATCATTTACTTCAACCCGTTGATCGCCTTCTGGATACTGCTGCTGACCCTGGCGATCTGGACGTTAGGAAGCGGGCTCTTTCTCATCCTTGGCAGAGGCGAAAAGATACAATTCGACGCAGGAAGCCTCGCCCCTATCATCATGGGGATCGCCTCATTGGTGTTGGCGATTATTCTCGTGTTCGATCCATCGTCGGGGCTGAGCATCGTGGTCACTCTGGGTGGTCTTCTGATCGCCTTCATGGGATTGATGCAGGTCGCCGCTGGCGTCATCCTGAGAAACGCAGAGGCAGAAGCCAATGAAGAGGGCTAGACCTCTCGGAGTCGCGTGTTTGTCATGGGGGTGGGCGATGCCTGCCCGTTTTGTCTCTAATCGCTATCTGGTATGGAGTGTTTCGCAAGCGAGTCTCTGACGACCCGGATCATCCTTGGAGCGATGACGGGCAGGAACGGCAAAAGATACCTCACCCGTCTCGCTTTCTTGATGACCTGGGTGCCGTTCTCTGTGCGGTAGGCCGCGAGGAAGGAATCAGCGACGAGCTTCAATCCGTCCTCCTGCTTTGCCATCTTGGCGGAATAGTACAGGAATTCCGCGAGGTCCCAAGCCCTGTCCCCTCTTTCCACCGCCTGCTCGAGGTCCAACAGATCGACCCCGTCCTTGCTGACAAGGGCGTTCTGTGGCTTCGTATCCCCGTAGACCAGCCCGGCCTTGTGCAGTCTGCCCAGCACCCGTGCGTACTCTTCGACGCTGCTGGCATCAGTGCTCGCCCCAGTGGTGATCTCACGGACGGACTTGTCCAGCGAGACCCCTTCGGAGTACTCGGTCACCAGTGTCCTCTCGTCCAAGACGACCCCAGCGATCCGATGGGTCTTGACCCCGAGTCCGTGCAGTCGCCTTACCGCCTCGACCTCTCTGTGGAGTCTGGAGAGCGGAGCTATGTTGAACCTCTTGGCGGCGACCGACCAGATGCTGATGAGAACCCATTTCGCGGACTTCAGCTGGGGGAATTGCTTGACTATGAACTTCATTCGCTTCTCATCGTTCCAGATCTCGAGCTGAGTGCTCGCGTTGGTGAAGTCCCCCTTCTTCTTTTCCTCGTGCTGGTAGTTCTCGCCGAACCCGTACATGTGGGCGATTTCATCGATCATCTTGCTCGCATCGTCGAACACGACCCCCTCTTCAAGCCGGAGCAGTTTCTTGGGTCGGTCGAGCTCGACGAGCGACCCGATGTTCTCCGCGACATCAGATTTGAGAAGAGGTTGGGTCTTGTCTCCTATTCCAACGGTGCTGGAGAGCGAGTGGCGCGCGTTTCTGATCGTTCCTCCAGTCGTCGAAGGATACATCTTGTGCAGGATGGAAAGGGACCTCCTCCGCCTCTTCCTCAGCCTGAAGATCCTGACCGAGTCATCGGACCTCTCCACTATCCCCTTCGAAGCAAACAGCTCGGCGGCGTCACGAAATCCTCGAATGGCGAACTCCAAGTTGTCTATCCTCCGGACGCCGCTGTAAGTGCGAACATACCCACCAATCGCATCCGGGAACTCGGAAGCCCTCTCGTGCAGCTTGTCGAAGAGGAAGTATTCGCAAGGTATGATCAGGTTCGAAGAGAAGTCGCCGTAGTCGGCTTGGATCTCGATCAGCTCTTCGGCCATTATCCTCTTCTTGTATTCTGTCTCCACCCTTCGCAGGAACTCCGCATTGACTAGGGGCTCATAGACGTTCAGGAACAACCCTACGACAGACTCCCCGAGCGCAGGTTGCGATGCCGCCTTGAGCAGGGTCGCCTCGTCGATGATGATCGGGGATGAGCCGATGCGATCGGTCTCGGGTTTGTCGTTCTGCTCCCCCCGTGGGTTCTTCGTGACTACGATCAAGCCACAATCAGAGTCGTCCTTCCCATACCCCTCGACCCATGGGCCATCGGCGCAGAGGGAATGGATCTCCTCCCCCGGGACCAGGCTCTCTGCCACAGCGATGAGCTTGGACTTCTGGTCGTCAGTAAGTCTGCCTCGGCTGTCGAGTCCTGCGGTCCGGTCAGAATCGCTCATCCGCCCACCTGGACGAGCCCGCGTGGGCACTTCGCCCTCTCCGAGGGGCTTTGCCCCTCACGGCCCGTCGAGCCCCGCTCAGGCAGCTCGCCGCCCGACACGCGCCGCGGATCTCCTGCTCGTCCATGACGAAAGGCATCGGTGCCCATCTGACTAATACACTTCGGCGATGTCGGGACGGATAGTACGGAGAATAGACAGAACGGTCGGAAGGAAACCCAACGTTTAATACGCGCCAGCGATTTGCGAACGGTTGCATGGCGACCGAAGGGCCTTCCACCACAGCCCCACGGCAACCGAAGGTCCTGCTTGTGGGCTACAACGGCGCCAACAACACTGGCTCTGAGGCGCGTCTCCTCTCGATCATCGAGGACGTCAGGAGCGTCTTTGGACCGAACGTGATCATCACCGTCCCGACGCTGAACGAGGCGAACCTGCGTCGCTACATCAAGGAGACCGAGACGCTCCGCATCGAGCCCATTCCATCGATCTTCATCTTCGCCATGAAGCGGCTGGTCAAGGCGAGCGGTCTGGTGATGCTCGTCGAGGGAAGCTGCTACATGGATACCTGGGCCGCCCCGCTCCTTTACGCGTTCACGCTCACGTCGAAGTACTCGAAACGGTTCGGCAAGCCGTCGATGGCCTACGCCGTCGATTCGGGCAAAATGTCAGAGAAGCGCATCGCCAGGGTGAGGCGCGAGGCGAGCAAGCTCGACCTCCTGATCACGCGCACGCAGTCCTCGGCGGACCGGCTCAAGGGATGGGGCGTCACAGCTCCGATCGTCGTCACGGACGACACCGCCTTCACGTTCGACGCGGGCAGCGAGAGGGGAACGCTCGAGAGGCTCTGGCCAGAGGCAAAGAGCGGCGTCGCGGGCATATCCGTCGTCGACTTCAGCCTATGGCCCGTGGTGCTCAGGCCGTTCGGGCGGAAGCAGAACTGCTACCGATGGCCATACTACTTCTCGACCTCGAAGGAGCGATGCCGGCGCAACGAGGAACTCGCGGCCCAGTACGCCGCGGAGGCAGACCGGATCGTGGAGCGCTATGGCAAGAGCATCGCCCTGATCGCAATGGAGGCGCTCGACGAGCGTCTGGCGATGCACGTCATCGATCACATGCGCCACAAGGAACGCGCGAAGGTCTTCTCCTCGAACGAGCATGACGCCGCGACGATGACCCGAGTGCTTCGTTCGCTCGACCTGCTCATCACCTCGAGATATCACGCGTCCGTCCTATCCATGGGTACGGGCGTGCCGCAGGTCGCCGTCGGGCATGACCTCCGACTGCACGACCTCTATGTGGAGAGCGGACTGCACGACGAGTTCTTCATCGAGTGCGAGTCGCCGACGCTTTGGCGGGACCTGCCGAGGATCGTGGACAGATTGGTCGTCGAGCATGACGTGATCAAGGCAAGGCTCCTCGCGAGCAACGAGAAGCACGTCGCGATGGCAATACGGAACGTCCAGCTGCTGAGAGAGTTCGCAATCTCGAGAGGCCTTCCGGTGGTGCGATGAGCGTCGTCCTGGTCACCGGCGCGACCGGGTTCCTCGGGGCGGAGGCGGTCGTACGGCTTCTGCAACAGGGACATGAGGTCGCTGCACTGGTCCGAGGACGGGACAAGGCCGAGGCGGACCTCAGGCTGCACCGCGCCTGGTGGGACTTCCCCGAGCTTCGAGAGGCGATCGGCCCGAAGGTGCGGGTTATTGTCGGCGACGTCAGGCGCGAACAGATCACCGTCGACCCGAACGATCGGGAATGGCTCGTTCGCAACGTCACCCACATCCTCCACACCGCCGCGGACCTCAGACTGAATGCGCCTCAGGCGGAGCTCGACGAAACGAACGTCAAGGGCACGCTCAACCTTCTCCGTCTCGCCGAGGAGGTTCAGAAGGACCACGGCCTGGAGCGCTTCGTCCACACCTCGACCGCCTACATCGCCGGCGAGCGTTCGGGGCGGATCGACGAGGACTCCTTCGACGCGAGCGCGGTCGTCGAGAACAACTACGAGCGCAGCAAGCAGAAAGGCGAAGCCGAGGTCCGCCGCTTCACGGACCGCCTGCCGATCACGATACTCCGGCCTGGCATGGTCGTCGGCGACTCCAAGACCGGAAGGGTCC
>JAJRAL010000060.1 GCA_028679935.1 Methanomassiliicoccales archaeon
CATATTTCCGAAGGCCATCTGGCCGATGGACACGACCGGCCTGCCGTCGATCATGCCGGGAATCGTGACAGCTCCACCCGCTCCGTGGTATCCGCTGATTTCCACGGCGGCGCCGCCGTTGACCAGTTCGTAGTCGAAGTCGCCGCTCGTCAGTGCGGCCACGCCGCCGGGGACAGTCAGGAAGGCGCAGGACAACAATGCCAGCGTCATACCTATGCACGCGATTCTGCTCATTGTCCTCTCGCTCATCCCTATTCTCTCCTGTGGCAACGGTATGGGGCCGAAGCTCGGATAGGCAGATGCGCGCAGGGATTTAACGACTTGTCGCGGCTTGATTGATCGTAGAATGGCAACTACCCTAGCTTGCCCCCGCACTCGCCACAGAACCTCGTCCCGATCGGCGATTGAGCGCCGCACTTCGGGCAGACCAGCATTCCGAGCGGCGCTCCGCAGTTGTTGCAGAACTTGCCCGCCCCCGCCGGCTTGCCGCATTTCGGACACAAGGTCTGCCTTTCCGTGATCTCGCCCGAGAACACCTGGGTCTGCGCCGCCTTCGCCTCGATGTCCTGCTTCATCTTCTGCGACCTTGCGGCGGAGACCTCGACCGCCTCCCTCGGGGCGTCGTCGACGCACAGCTGCGCCTCCTCGTTCCAGTCGTTGTCGCAGACGAAGCGGTAGCACTTGGGGCAGCGCTTGAAGTGGCCTTGGGCCTCGCGCGTCATGTCCTCGAACGCCTTCTCATGCTCCTTGTGCCACTCCGGAGTCATCCCCTCGAACTTGTCGCTGATGATCCCAGATCCGGTGTCGGCGGCGGAGCCGATATTGCCGTGCCCGGTCAGCTGGCCAGCGGCGCTAGCCGCCCGACCAAGACCGCGGAACAGCTTGCCCTTCTTGAACGTCGTCGACTCGACGAACCTGGTCTTGTAGCCGGCGTTGCAGATGTCGCAGAAGAAGGTGAAGCCGAAGCCCGCCTCCGTGCTGTTGTCCTCCATATTCTTCGTGAACGCGATCAGCTTGTCGCTCATCTCTTGACCACCTGTTGCTGGAACAATGGTTTGTGGCACTTGATGCAGTTCGGCCCGAGCGGCGGCTGCTCAGTCTTGCATTTCGGATTCGGGCAGACCACGGTGAGGCGCTGTCCGCACGCCTGGCAGTAGTCGCCGAAGAACGTCGTTTGTCCGCACTTCGGGCACGCGATGGTCAGGTTCAGGCCGCAGGACGGGCAGAGCTTCCACCCTTCCTGGATCGGAACGCGGCACCTCGGGCAGCGCTGCTCGATCGGATTCACCTTGCCGCAGAACGGGCAGACGTTGGCGTCGGGAGGCACGAGCTCGCCGCAGTAGCGGCACGGCTTCGAGTAACCCACCATGACCTCAGCCACCGGCCTCTAGGGGATGCGGTGCCATTCCAGCATGCGCCCCCAGGGCTTCGATAGTATCCGACGGAGACCATAAATCGTTTTGCTTGCGAGTGCTAGCGGGCGCCGCCCATCTGCACCTGCTGCGCTTCCGGGGCCTTCTCGACCTTGACCCACCTCGCCTTCGGGTCCTTGGCGGTCACGTTGAACTTGAGCAGGTCTGAGACATCCGTCGCCCACTGCAGCGGCTCGGAGTGGATGACGCGGCCTACGAAATGCTCGCGCAGGAGCTTGAGCTCCGGGATCTTAGCCAGGGCGTAGCGGTACTGCGAGTACTGCGGCGTGTAGAGCTTGGCGTCATCGAGGTAGATCGGCTCGCGGCGGAAGTTGATGGTGATGAGCGCCTTGACGATGTCGTCCATGAACTGCTCGGCGGCTGAATCGAGCTCCTCCATGCTCTTCGCTCCGCGGTACGCATCGCGCTCCATGATGCGGAAGAAGTAGGTCGCCCTGCCTTCGCCCTCGCCGGAGGCTGCTTCGAATGAGAGCGCGTTGCCGCCCTTGCTCGAGTCTAACGAGTAGATTGGGGCGAGGAAGAAGACGTACTCGCCGAGCTTGCCCAACTCCTCCTCTCCTTGGACGAGCGAGCGCTTCATGCCGATGCGGACGCGCTCCTTCTGCGCCAGCGAAGTGAGCAGTGTGTACTCCTCCTTCATATCGTAGCCCGCGACCTTCATCTCGAGTCCGGACCAGAGGCCGGGGCAGGCGGCTTCGATATCTGCCTTCTTCGCCGCGCGGCCGTCCCTCATCAGCTTGGCCGCCTGAGCGATCATGCGCCCGTCGCCTTCCGGGTACGCGTCTTTGAGCATCGCCTGCACCTTCGCCCATAGCTCTGCGATCGCGTCGGTGAGCGCCTTCATGGTCGGCTCTGTCTCACGGCCGAGCTTGCTGAACTCGATACGCTCGCCGTTCTCCGTTGCGATTGTCAGGACGTAATTTTCCACGCTCACCGTTACGATGTTGGAGTAAGACGCCCGGATCAGCTCGGCCCCTTCCGGGAGCGCTACCAGGGCGGAGTCGTAGAGGCGGGGCTCGCACTTGCCCTTGGCGATCTCATTGCCAGCCGCATCCAGGTGGCGATACTCCGCCTTTACCCCCCGCTTGCGCACCTTCTCCTGCATCAGCAGGTCGTGGAGGACAAGCTCGTTCCGGGTCTGGTGTAGCGTGCGGAGGAAGTCCTCGTAGCGGTAGCCGAGGTTGAAAAGGACGAGCGACTCGCCGGTGGCGAGGCCAAGGCGGAGATGATAGTCCACGTCTGAAATCTTGGTGATGTCCCTCAGGGAATACCACAAGGCCTCGCCGCTCTTTGGCCGTATCTGGATTGCATCAGTCTCGATTGAGGTGGTCGCGTCACCTGACGAGATAACCTTGTCGTTCCTGTCGGCGAGGGAGAAACGAGCCTGAGCGTCCATAGGACAAGGATTCCTTGGAATGATGATATTGATTTGCCATATCATGGGCAACTTGTGATGAGGATTCGATGGCTTCCGAGGCAACTCTGAGCAACGCACGTCTCGCCGCTTGAGGCTCAGCATCAAAGAGCCACGCCCGCAAGGCGATTGAAAGTATCTTTCGAGCAACAACAGCAGGTAATGGGCTTATACCCGACATTCCAAAGAGGCTCGCGAGGGACTGTCATATGAAGTACAAGCGGTTCGGCAACACGGGTCTTCTCGTTTCTGAGGTGGCGCTCGGGTCGATGACGTTCGGCGGCAGGGGAGCGTACGGGGCAATCGGCCAACTTCAGCAGAAGGAGGCGAACGAGCTCGTCAAGATGGCGCTCGACTCGGGTATCAACATCATCGACACGGCGAACGTCTACGGCGCAGGCATGTCGGAGACTATCGTCGGGCAGGCGCTCAAGGACCTCGAGGTCGACCGGGAGAGCGTCGTCGTCGCGACCAAGGTGTTCGGCCCGATGGGCAAGGGACCGAACTACTCTGGTCTCTCCAAGAAGCATATCCTCGCTCAGGTGGAGAAGAGCCTGGATCGCCTTCAGCTCGACTACATCGACATCTACCAGATCCACAACGAGGATCCCGTCACCCCGATCGAGGAGACACTCGACGCGCTCGACGACCTGGTCAGGGGCGGTCTGGTCAGGTACATCGGCGTCAGCAACAATCACGCTTGGAGGATCATGAAGGCGCTCGGGATATCGAGCGCGAGGGGCCTGGCGAGGTTCGAGTCGGTGCAGGCCTACTACACCGTCGTCGGGAGGGACCTGGAGAGGGAGATCATCCCGCTGATCAACGAGGAGAAGATGGGGCTGCTCGTCTGGAGCCCTCTCGCTGGCGGCTTCCTGAGCGGCAAGTTCAGGAGGGGAGCGGAGAAGCCTGAGGGCGCGAGGCGCTCGCAATTCGACTTCCCGCCGATCGACCGCGAGCTTGCATTCAGGGCCGTCGACCTGATGGAGGCAATCGGGAAGGAGCGCGACGCGACAGTGGCACAGGTCGCCCTAGCGTGGCTCCTGGCAAAACCACCCGTGACGTCGGTCATCCTAGGAGCGAGGAGACCGGAGCAGCTGAAGGCCGACATCGATGCCACCCAGGTCAAGCTCACCGCAGACGACATCTCGCGCCTTGACGCAGTTGCCCCGCCAAAGCCCGAGTATCCCTCATGGATCAACCGGAGCGAGGACAAGGACCGTCGGGCCTACTTGGCTGGGAAGGAGCCAGCAAGCCCCTGGTAGAGGCTACCAGCCCTTGACGACGGTGAGGCATTTCCGACAGAGCCAGATTGGCTTGCCGATCATGTCCTTCGGGAGGTACCTCACGACCTCCTTCATCGCCTCCTCCGCGCTATTGTAGAAACGGAGCACCATCTCGGTCTGGCACTCGGGGCATTTCATCCCTCGTCACCCCTTCCGGTCGCTCGATGGACTCATGATCACGACGGCGCATCTCGCCTCGGCGCCTCGAGCCTCGACCATAGCTCAACCGCTAGCTGCCCCCAGCCGGCCTGGATCTTCCTCTGATATCCGTAGACATCGTACCCGAACTCGGTCGATGCAGGTTCCATCGTTATATCGACGTGAACCGCGTCGCCAGCCTCGCTCAACTTGAATGCCATGGTCTTCTCGGCGTTCTTCTTCCATATCGCCAACGCCTTGAGCGATCCGTGTAGGGCCACGATCTCCGTCGGCCTCTGCATCCTGTCAATCGTGGCGCCTTCCTCCTTCAGCCAAGAAACGATGCCGTCGAAGACCTCGGTCACCTTTAATCCCTTGATTTCGCGACTGTAGCTGAACGTCGTTCCTGGGTCCAGATCCATCCCTCCCTCTCGAAATATCCATTGAGCGTCCTTGCAGAAAAGGATGTTGGCCAATCATCCTATGGAGTGATGCGAAACGCCGGACGATGGGCGAAAATGAAAGAAGTGGGCCTCTTCAACCCACGAAGTCGATGCCCTCGTCCGAGTCGCGGCGCGATCCGGTGGACTTCTGCTGTCCCTGCTTTTGGGTGCTCCCTCCAAGCCTGCCTTGCACCGATGGCTCTCCGCCCTTCCCCAGGACGTACGGCGACTTGGCGCCGGTGAAGATGAGGAGTATCTTGATCGTGCCCTCGATCTCGGGCTCGATCGAGCATCCCCAGATTATCCTCGCACCGGAGCTCACGTTCTTGCCGACAATCTCAGCCGCCCTCTGCGCCTCGGTGACCGTCATGTCCGGCCCGCCGACGACCCTCACCAGGGCGCCGCGCGAACCCTTCATGTCGATGTCGCCGAGGAGCGGCGAGTGCAACGCCTCGTTCACAGCGCTCTCCACCCGCTCGTCCTGCGCGTCGGACTCACCGATGCCGACGAAGGCCATGCCGCCCTCGTTCATGATCGTCAGGATATCGGAGTAGTCCAGGTTGACCAGGCCGGGCTTGGTGATGATCTCCGTCAGCCCCTTGATCGTCTGCATCAGCACCTCGTCCGCGACCTTGAAGGCCGCCTCAACAGGCATCTTTGGCACGAGCTCGAGCAGCTTGTCGTTCATGACGATGATGGTGGTATCGCAGATCGAGCTCAGCCGGTTCAGTCCGGCAAGCGCGTTCTCCATCCGCACCGTGCCCTCCGCCTTGAAGGGCAAGGTGACGACTCCGATCGTCAGCGCTTGAGTCTGGCGCTTCGCTATGTCCGCCACGAAGTGCGCCGAGCCGGTGCCGGTGCCGCCGCCCATTCCCGCCGTCACGAACACTATGTTCGCGCCGCTCAGGAAGTTGCGGATCTCGGCCTCGTTCTCCATGGCGGCCCGCGTGCCGACATCCGGAATCGCTCCCGCCCCCAATCCCCTGGTCAGATTTCGCCCGATGAGGATCTTGGTCGGGGCGCGGATCGTCAGCAGATGCTTGGCGTCGGTGTTGATGGCGCAGAGCTGGGCGCCGGATATCCCTTCGTCCACGCAGCGGTTGATCGTATTGCAGCCGCCCCCGCCGCAGCCGATTATCTTGATGCTGACGGACATCTGCTCGGCTATCTTCCTTATCTCTTCATCCGATGGGGACGATCCCGCTGCGGACGGCTGTCCAGTCGCCTGCGGTGGGACGCCCTGTCCTACATTCTTGACGTTGGCCAGTGCTTCCTTTACTAGTGAGCTTGGCATAGTGCATCCCAAGGAAAGTAATTCCCGCACCTGGATTTAAAGTACAGTTTGGTCGTGCCAGAATTGGTAACTCGGAGTCACGTGCACTTGTCGCTCAGGCACCCGACGAAACCGTCGGATAGAGCAGTTATTCCACAAGACCTGCCTCCCTTTCACCTCCCGCCCATCGACGGAGAGTCGTGCCCCGGACAGTCTCCGTTAAATATGGGTATATAAATAGCCTCTTTGGGGCTTTCCTATTTCGAAATTCAAGATCGAGAACGTAGTGGCTTCCACCTCATTGGGCATTGAGCTTGACCTACCGACGATTGTCCATTCCCTCGAGGGGTCCGAGTACGACCCCGAGCGTTTCCCCGGACTGATCTACCGCCTGAAGGAGCCGAAGACCGCCACCCTCCTATTCCGAAGCGGGAAGGTCGTCTGCACTGGCGCGAAGAGCCTGGAACAGGTGAAGACGGCAATCGAGAAGGTCATAAAGCAGCTCCAGAAGGCCGGCATCCACGTCAAGGCCGAACCGAAGATCGAGGTCCAGAACATCGTCGCCTCGTCCGACCTGGGCCAGAACATCAACCTCAACGCCATCGCGATAACGCTCGGCCTGGAGAACGTGGAGTACGAGCCGGAGCAGTTCCCCGGCCTCGTCTATCGACTGGACACCCCGAAGGTCGTGCTCCTGCTCTTCGGCTCAGGCAAGCTCGTCTGCACCGGTGCGCGGAAGCCCCAGGACGTCGAGGTTGCGGTCGACACGATCACCAAGGCATTGCGCGATGCCGGTCAGATGCGCTGAACCGGATCGCGAGCTGTTGAACAAGAAGTGCTCCGCACCGATCCGAATGAGTCGTCTACTCGTCGTCTTCGACTCGGTTCGGCCCGCTTCGGTGCTTGTGGAGGCGGCCTCAATCCGTCTTCGGGGCGTTGCTTTTTCATTTTCTCGCCTGCAACGGATAGAATTATCATCCCTGTCATAATTATGTCAGGCCAGAAATCCGGAGGAGATGATGAGAGCCCTGCACCCCGTTCTGGCGGTACTCCTGGTCGCATGTCTACTGACCGTGGTCGGAAGCGCGGCGGTCTCGGCGGCGGAGACCCCGGGAGTCTGCAAGGATGTCTCTGCAATTGGCGTGTTCGGTATCATCAGTGTCGTCGGGGACTTCCCTGACAACTGGGAGGCGGCGGACATCAAGGGGTTCCATTTCTACCGGGGAACGGACCCGGACAATCTGACCCTGCACCTCACCCTGACCCTCCGAGTGATCCCGATCTTCAAGATCTTCATGTACCAGGATGATGGGATCCTGAACGGCGTCACGTACTACTACTCCGTCACAGCCTTCAATTCCGAGGGAGAGGGCCCGAGGTCGGAGGTCGTCAACGCGACGGTCAAGGGCGTGCCCCCGGCGCCGCAGCATCTCGCCGGGGTGGCGAACTTCACCGACATCCAACTGAGCTGGGGCCTTCCCCTCTCCGACGGCGGCAAGCCGATCGTCAACTACAGTGTCTACCGGGGCCTGATGGGAGGGGACACAGTGCTCATCGGCAACGTCACCACGCTGAGCTTCACGGACGCCAACATCGCCTCCGGCACTTTCTACAACTACGAGGTCTGCGCGGTGAACGGGTACGGTGCGGGGAAGATGAGTGGGATGATCTTCGTCGAGGTGCCGATGCCCGTCATAAACGGGACCATCCTCTACTCGGATGGCGTCCCCGTCGAAGGCGCCACCGTGGCGCTGGACCAGAACGCCACTCTCGGGACGACCGATGCGAACGGCTCCTTCAGCCTCCAGGCCTACGCGGGAACGCATCACATGACGGTCTGGGTGAACGACAGGCTGCTCTACGAGGGGGACCTGTCCTCCCCGAGAGGCGTCTACGACATGGGCAACGTGTCACTGTCAGTTAGCAGCGATCAAGGCTCGGGCGACTCGCTGGACATGATATTGCTGATAGTCGTGGTGGGAGTGATCGCGGTTGCGGCCGTGGCGGGGATCGTGCTCATCAAGAAGAGGAAGCGGTGAGCAGAAGAAGTGCTCCCGCCGGGATTTGAACCCGAGTCGTTGACTCGAAAGGCCAACATGATTGACCGGACTACACTACGGGAGCCTTGAACGCGTCCATCTCGCGAATCGTACTTAAACATTTACGAAACATGATGGCCCGGCCTCCGTGCCCATCCTGGTGCGCGGCCAGCGTCGTCCACCACTCTTTTATATAGGCAATCCTTATGTGGATTTCACTCCACGGAGGAGAATAGTTGAGCCCGGAAAGGAAGCCGCCTGAGGTCAAGACGCCTGAGATGGTGCAGGAGGAGATACTCCGCACCCCGTTCCCCAACAAGAAGGAGGGGGAGATGTTCGGCATAGCAGACCAGCTCCTCGGCGCCTCCAGGATCAAGGTAATGTGCGCCGACGGCAAGTCGCGCATGGGCCGAATACCAGGCAAGATCAGGAAGAGGATGTGGATTCGGGAGGGGGACCTGGTCATCATCAAACCCTGGGACTTCCAGGACGACAAGGCCGACATCCTTTATCGCTATACGAAGACACAGGCCTCGTACCTCTCGAGGAAGAAGGCGCTCCCCAAGAGCCTAGACGTGTTCTGAGCGCCGGGAAATGTTTGAGATGCGCAGCGGCGACGACGATCTGCACGTGATCGAGAGGGAAGTCCAGGCGATCAAGACGAAGGAGTACGGCGCCGTCGATGCCGAGGACCGCAAGACGCTGGACGAGGTCTTCGACAAGCAGGCGATGTACAGCATCTACAAGCTGATGAAGAACGGCTTCATCTCCTCGATCGACTTCGCCATCTCGACCGGCAAGGAGGCGAACGTTTTCAGAGTGACCTCGCCCCAAGGCGAGAGGTTCGCGCTGAAGATCTTCCGCACCTCCAATCTGACGTTCAAGCGCATAGCCAGGTACATCGAAGGCGACCAGAGGTTCCTCGGGCTACACGGCTCCAGGCGCAAGATAATCATGGCCTGGACGACGAAGGAGTACCGCAACCTGCAGCGCCTGACGGATGCCGGCGTTCGCGTCCCTAAGCCGATCAAGTTCCACAACAACATGCTGCTCATGGAGTACATCGGGACGGAGACGCAGCCGGCGCCGATGATCCGGAACGTCCTCCTCGAGGAGCCGGAGAAGGTCTACAAGCTCATCGTCAAATACATGCGCCTCGCCTATCAGAAGGCGGAGCTGGTGCACGGCGACCTGAGCGAGTACAACATCCTCTGGCACGAAGGCCCAGTGATAATCGACTGCGGACAGGGAATGACGCTCGACCACCCGAACGCGATGGAGTTCCTGAGGCG